>WFOS01000031.1 GCA_015487975.1 Ardenticatena sp. | reverse complement strand
GGACTTGTGGAGTACAGCATCATGCCGAGGTCGAGGAGCACCAGATATGGAACGCGGGGCGAATACCGATGCTAGATATCTTTTGGCCCCTAATGGAGAAAGCCCCACTGTTCCTCAACCATAGCATAGACACAGATATCCCCTTTGTGTCTATTGGTATCGTCGAAAGGTTTCTATACTGATGCGTGTAATCAACGAAATGGGAGAAGAGAGGGATGTGAAATTGAAAGAACTCAAATGGATAATGTTGCTGTTTTGCACAATGGCAGTCGTTGCCGCATGCACGAGCAATTCATCGGTTGATGTGACCACTTCACTCCCGACGAAGACGCCGGTGACCGCTGTGATACCCTCACCGACACAGACGATCACGCCTTCACCGACGGCCACGCGCACACCGACTCCTCCTCCCACGCCCACATTTACCCCAACTCCGACAGCGACGCCCGATCCGGCTGCGATATGCCGGGTGCCTGGAGAGGACGGCCGTATTTTCGTCATCAGCGATGAGGAGTTGCAAGAACACGATTTACGTTTGGAGGCGAAAACAGCCTTGCGGGAAGCCATTCGCAGGGAGTATCCCGGTTGGGCAGAGTACTCTCAGCAATTGACTTTTGGGGAAATGGTGGTGACCCACGATTTGGTACGCATTCTGTTGGATGCAGGATATCCGTGCATAGAAGGACCGTGTCCTTATCAGATTTCGGTCAATCCGCAGGTCATTCTAACGGTGATGACGACGCAATACGGTGATGAACCGCCGCCTGATTTCGATGCGTGGCAGACGGCCAGACAGATCGCCCGCGATATCAAGCGACTCTACGAAGAAAACCAGAAACGTCCAGAGGTGTGGCAAGACCGTTTCGCCAACGCAGGGTCCTACGTAATGTACCACATATTGGGACAGAAAGAGGACCAACTCTGGACATGGTGCGTGGCATATCATGCTTTTTATGCCTCCACCCAACAACTTCTAGAACCGCAACCTTTAGGAAGTGTCGAATGTTTCCTCACGTCAAATCTCGTGTCGTTTTTTCTCTGGCGTTACTGTCCCTATTCTTGGGAGTAGGGGCAGTATCCTACGCTCTTCCGAATGTCCAGGGACAGAGCACAGGCGAAAAAATCTTCGTCATCAGTGACGAAGAATTGCGAGAGCACCATGCGACTGGGAGATCGTTGGGAGCCTTGCGGGAAGCTATTCGCAGGGAGTATCCCGGCTGGGCGGAGTATTCTCAGCAGTTGACTTTTGGGAGAATGGTTGTGACGTATGACCTGGCGCGCATTTCATTGAACGCAGGTTTCCCGTGTTTAGAAGGCCCCTGTCAAGATCAGATCTCGGTAAGCCCTATGGTCATTTTGACCGTGATAACGGTGCAGTACGGTGATGAACCGCCACCTGATTTCGATGCGTGGCAGACGGCCAGACAGATCGCCCGCGATATCAAGCGGCTGTATGAGGAAAACCAATCCCATCCGGAAGTATGGCAGGATCGCTTTACCAATGCCGGGTCCTACGTAATGTACCGGCTTTTCAATGCCGATGAGCATCGAATGGGGGAATGGGGGGAACGCTACCGACGCCTGGCGCCTCGCCTTTTGCAGCAAGAAGAGAACAATACGCCAACGCCGACGCCGACCGTCATCGTCCCGCCCCCTTTCTTGGGACGTCCCTACGCCACGGCGACCCCCTTCCCCACACCTACCCCAATGACCTGCTGGCCGACCGGGGCTTTGCCGACGACGCCCTTATCGGCTGCAGGCCCAGGGCTGGCATTGGCGCGTGCGCCTCAAGCGTTCTTATCACATCTACCGCTCTCGCCATGACTGGTGCTCCATCGAAGCGTTGACGCCTGCGGTCGGGCGCGCCCTCTGCTTGCATGGCGTCTCCCTGGGGGCGCAAAAGGATCTGGGTTCGTTCTCTCTCGACGTGGGGCTCCCCTTTTCCGCTCGAGCCCCTTGGTGCATCCTCAGTGATGAGCCCACCAGCCTGACCACCTTTGCGGCGTACGCCCAGCGCATGCAGATCGAAGCCTCGTTCCTGGATGACAAGTCCAACGCTTTCCGCGTGGAGAGCATCTATCTGCAGGCCCCCCAGCCCCTGGAGCGGCTGGGTTTGGTGCTGGCAGCCGTCACCTTCTTCCTCGTGGCACAAGGTGTCCAGGTCGTAGCAACACAGCAATGCAGCCTGGTGGACCCCCATGGTTCCGAGGCGCCAGCTCTCTCGAGATCGGCTGGCGGTATGTCAAACGCGCGCTGTTTTATCACCACCCTTTGCTTCAGCGTCTGTGGTTGCCTTGCGGCCCAGACTCAACACCTGCCAAGGCTTCTCGAACTCAATATGCGCTCCGCCATTCTCCCCACTTCTTCCGATGGAAGGTCCTCTATGTTTGAAACGTTTTGTCAGTCAACGAGGTCTCGTGTCTTATCCTTCATCCTGTTTTTCCTTGCTACCGAGTTCTTTACAAATACGAAGAACAGACTTTGTGCCATTCCTCATGGGAATGGCATGGGTGCAAAGTTCAGGTCCTCAAAATGCAAGTGTCGGTTTTCACCCCGAAGGACAAGAGGTGCTTCCAGGTAGCGCGGGTGCCCAAAGACGGGCAGGGAAACAGTATAGTACGGTGTTAGTTCTGGAATGACGACCCGAGCCAAGGACGCGGAATCCTTAATTTCGGGCGGAGTAAGGTCGAACACGACTGGGTGCCAGTCGTGAGTGCGAGCAATGTCCTTGATGTACTCCACCTGCTCGCTTAGAGCCATGGAGCAAGGCAGGATGCGGAAACCTCGTTCCTCCAACTCCGCTAGGGAGATTTCTGGAGCATGGTCGAAGTATTCCCGATACATGCGTTCAAGGTTTTTTCGATAACCATAGTACACGATGGTTTTGAACAGATTGTCGATGTGGCTCGGATCCTCGTCTTCTTCCACGTAATAGTATGTCGGATGTTTACCGTAAGCCTGCTTGACTTTGTGCATGTAGGGCAGGAAAAGTTGTCCTTGGGCGGATTCACTCAACGCCTTTTGCAAAGCCGTTGCGAAGTCGAACGCTACTCCGATGCCCGGCCAATACGCGTAACTATCCATGTCTTCTCGAATAACATGGGCTGTCACCACAGCGATTTCTGGCACAAATTCACTCCACAAGAAAACGTCGATTCGCTGTGCGGGCAACCGAGGCAATGGCATCCGAATGAGAGTTTCGATTTCTTCTTGATTCAAGGAAATGCGATAGGGTGGAATACGTGACACCCAATGGATGTTATTCGCATCCCGCTCCACATACTCCTGAAAGCCGTGCACCACCGCCTCGGCCATAGAAGATCCTGCGCTCAATCCTGCACTAGACGAAAAACCGACCGGTATCTCATCATAGGCTACGTATCCCATGACCATAATCTGTGCGGGTCCCCATACCGTTTCCCCTGTGAGCAAGTCGGTACCACGAATCCAGGAGAGTACCAAGTCTTCCTGCAAAGGGACGAAAGGAAAATTCTCTTGAGCATATTGTTGTGGGTGAAAGATGTGTAAATCCTCAGATCCCAGAGCCCGCTCTCCGGCCTTTACTAACTCCTTGTAAGTGGCCATTCGGATGAGGTCCGGAATCTCACGAATATATTGGGCATAAATAAAACACAGATAACGCTCAAATCCCTCACCCACCGACGAAAATACCGCTGCGGGAAGGTCAACCCCTTTTCCTCCGGCAGGGAGAAACGGCATGACTCCCGTGGACATCCTGTGTAACACCGTGCTGTAGTCGATATGGGCAACCGAACTCACGAAAAAGGGGAGTGAATCCTTACAAGGAAGAACAACATCAAGGGCAACAAAGGGCTTGCCATTCTCCCCTAAGTTGCGAAACGTTTCCATTTGCCATCGCCATTGGTTGTAAGGACGCCACGTGCGTACAAAGGGTGTCCGTTTATCTTTGATCCAGACGTCCATAGTTCACCTACCTCGCAAATGTTCTTGCAGATGCAAAGCTTGATAGTTGTTGGGATACAGAGACAAAGCACGGGCTAGATATTCCTGTGCCTCGTCCGACGCCCCAGTTTTCGACAACGCATACGCCATCCAGAAGGAGGCCAGAAAATCCTCGTGATGTGTCAAAGGACACGAGAAAGATCGTTGCAGGGACTCCACAGCCGCGCCCAGATTTCCCCCAAACACGGGAGGGGCGAACAAGTAATAAGTGCTCAATGCGATATACGCCCGCCCGTTTTGATCGTCCAGACCCAAGGCCG
The DNA here is from genome assembly GCA_015487975.1 of Ardenticatena sp. Lineage (GTDB taxonomy): Bacteria > Chloroflexota > Anaerolineae > Ardenticatenales > Ardenticatenaceae > Ardenticatena. The sequence continues at coordinate 32,375 of WFOS01000031.1, read as the reverse complement.
TTCTGAGGGCCGTTAAGGCCTGTTTAGCTTTCACAGTTGCAAAAAGCCACCCTTTCAATGGAATAAGCCGACCAATGCACTCTCCCAAGAGACGATGAACATCGGCCATGTCTCCCTGTTGACGAATCGCACGTATACTATGTTTGATGGTACTTTCGAAAAAGCGCTGAGCATTGCCATGGTCTTCAGCCCATAAATATGATTCGGCAATCGTGTAGTCGATTTGAGCGAGCCAGTAGAACACCGAGGCATCGGCGGCATAGCGGGCTACGTCACGTAGGAGTGTATGTGCCAACGTTTGCAAACGTTGGCGGGCTTCGTCAAATGTGGCTGTGTCTGTTGGGTTGTAGATACCCTCGCGAGCTTTCAGAAAGTGTTCAACAATGCCCGCTCCATTTTTTGCTAGAAGCGGCACCTTCTGCTGATGTGCCATGTTTTTTACTCCCATCACATATCCTTGCGCGATGCCGATGTCCTCAAATTTCCACCCTTGGGTTCACGTGACCAGTGTGAACGCGGTAAATACGCACATCCTCAATATAGAGCGAAACCAGATCGACCAGAATTACTTTGTTGGCCAGGAGATTTTTATCTTGTGCCCAATGCTTCTGTATCAACATAGCGGCCAAAGAGGTAATAAACTCCACATGGGGCAAGGGCGGTGCATGAGCCTTGTCCCGCCCAGTGGACGCCATCACTTCCCGATAGGAACGCCAGCCCAGCCAGGAAAACAAACTGGCATCGAATTGGGTCTCGAAATCCACATAACGAGCCGTTTGCGGGCTAGCACAGGGGCCGATGAACCCACCCTCTGCGACGTAGACAATCGGAAGGAAGTCATTTCTGTTGGAGAGTGCTCGGTTTTCTAGGTTCCGAAGGGTTCGCGGCTCCCAGTGGTCGAGAGCAGCCACCAACATATGCCCTTCCTGAATATCCTCAGCCAGCGCGACCACTTCTGCAGTAAAGCCTAATGCATTCAAATGCCGTTGTAGAGCCTGTGCTAACTTCCCTTCGCCGTTCTTTACCACATATGCTTGAATTCTTGGATCTTCAACTACAGCAGGGATGATGACCTGCATCTCCTCCAGGCGTTCCAAAATGGCTAGATCGTGTCCCCCAGCCTGAAAGGAGGCGACAATTTCTTCTCCAGGCATGGGAGAGCGTGTCAATGTCTCGTACAATTCATACACAAATTGACAGGTTTCCGATGTTTCAAACGTCAACTCCATGTACTGCCGGCCAAAAGGTCCGGTGCTCACGAGCAGCTCTTTGGGAGAAACTCGGGCTAAAACGTATTTTGTGTTTGCTTTCATGTGATTCCGACTCACCACCTTTTCACCCTCCTCGTCTACTTTGTTCTGACAAGAACTGGAATTTCTAGGCTCGTCGAGTTTCGCGCCAGGGCATCAGCAACACAGTACCCGCAAAGAAGGCCAAAGAAACCAATGCAGGGTATACCATCAATGACCAACCCGGCCGGTTGTAGAGTAGGGCTGCTTCTAGTGCCATAATCAACCGTCGCGTGGGCAGTAATTCTGCAGTTTGACGCAGAGTTTCAGGGAAGAAGGCCACTGGCAAGGTCAACCCCGAGATGAACATCAACAAGATGTAAATTCCCAATGGTCCCCAGGCCATCCGTGCAGGCTCTTTGAGAAGCACCGCGATGAACAATCCCATCGTGGCGGAAAGCGTTACCATAACAACCTCTCCCAAGATAATGTAGAAAATGTTCGTGGGAGTATCCATAATCGTTGCCTGGTACATGACCTTAGCCAACAACAGAACACCGATGGACACGGCGAGAAGCACCATCATGGCCTCCAGAACCAAGGCGACGATGAGTTCTACCTTTCGCAACGGAGTGACGAGCAATCGCTTGTTCATGCCGCTTTCGACCAGGAACGAATACTGGGAGACCGCGTGCATGCCCCCGACAATGAGCCACATGATGAGCAATGTCTGAATCGTCACCCGGTCTACCGTCGGACGTTCTACCGCCTCGAAGGATGTCCCTTGAACGACAAAGGGCGTAGGACGGTCTGCGAGCAACTCCATGGATTCGGCCAGGCTATCCAGAAAGACCGTGGCCAAGTAGGCATTAGGATTATCGGCAGAGGCGTAGAGTTCCACAGGAATTTCTTTTCCTAGCTGGACATCGTCTTCCCATTGAGCCGGGAAGATGAGAAGGACTGGATCGTGTTTGGCTTTAATCGCTGTGTCCAGTGTCCAGCGTACAGGGTCAGACACATCTTGCGGCACGAAGTAAACGCGGAAGTTGCCCATCTGCTCCGCGTTCTGCTCGATGAGCGTTTGCCCCGTAGGAGCGGCTACGTACATGTGGAACACGAACGCGGACGTGGGCGCTCCCATCACCGTGACAAAGAAGAAAAAGGCCGCCGGTGCGAAAAGCAAGTCAAAGAACAGAAAGTAGGGTTCGCGAATAACCAGGCTGATATCGGATTTAAGCAGAGACCATATACGTTTCATGCCTTATCTTCCTCCATCAACCGTTGGAAAACGTCCTGGAGCGTGGGAGGCTCCACGTACAGTTCCATGAGGGAAACTTGACGGGTTATCATTCCCAGGGTCGAAACTAATTCATCCAGAGAATCTACCTCCTTGACGAAAAGACCGCGACGCCCGTTAGCGGTGAATCCCGGCGGGGGTGAGGAGGTGCTCACTTGCAACCGCCACCGACCACCGTAACGCTGGATGAGTTCTGCCGGTGTGCCGTGTTCGCGAATGCGTCCGTGCATCAATACCAGAACCTGGTCTGCGAAACGGGTTACAATGTCCAGGTAATGGGTGGTGTAGAAGATGGTGCGCCCCTGGTGAAGGGCGCGCAAAGTGTTCAGAATTTCTATGCGTCCTGCAGGGTCCAACCCCAAGAAAGGGTCATCCAATATCAGGAATTCCGGGTCGGTCACCAGGGCAACAGCAAGTTCCACGCGACGCTTTTGTCCCAGCGATAGGTGTTTGAAAGGAGACTTCGCCACCCGGGTTGGCAACCCTACTTGCTCCAGAAGATCTGCTACCCGGTGTTTAGGGAAGGGAACCTCATACATTTCGGCCATCATGCGGATACACGCTTCCACAGGCATGGAGGGTAAGAAGCCCGCGTCTTCCAGCATGATGCCCAGACGCCGGATGATACGCACGGGAAGATGTCCTCGCACTGGATGACCGAAGAGATTGATGGTGCCCTCGTCCGGATCGCGCAAGCCCAAGATGGATTCCACAAGAGTCGTCTTCCCCGCGCCGTTATGACCGACCAAACACACGATTTGCCCCTTCTCGATCGTAAAGGATACAGTATCCAGCGCTTGTACGGTCCCGTAACGCTTAGAAACAGACATCACTTCTAGCACCGGTTTACCCATGCGAATGCCTCCTCATCTCATCGAGTGAATGGAATAACAGTGCTCCTAGCCAGTAGAGGGCATGTACGTCTCACCGGCTCGTTCCTTTCGATATCCCAGCCCCATCAGTAAAGTGGGGATCTCGTATTCCTCAAGCATCAACTTGTCGGCAAACAACCGTTTGTCGAAACCGGCGATCATACATGAATCGACCCCCAGGGCTTGAGCAGCCAGGTGAACGTGAGCAGCCATGATGCCCGCGTCCATCAGCCCATTTCTGTAAAACATGAGACCATATTTCCAAAGCCCTCGCATCAAATTCAGCACGAAGAGCATCAGAATGGGTGCATCCAACGTGAACCACTGGTGATATATCCCTTCGGGGACCCAGATAGATGGCAAACAGGGGGCACACATCACTACCAATTCGTGTTCTATTTTGTCGTAGTAGTAAAATCCGGGCAGCAGTTCTCCTCCGCTCTGGGTTGAGAGAATGTACACGTCAATGCCCTGGAGCCCGCCACTGGAGGGTGTGTGAAACAATGGGAATGCTTTTTGAGAGTACGCGAGCATTTCTCCTCGTTTTCCCGTCGCCCAGAAGAGAATAGCGGAGAGAATTGCTAAAGGAATAGGCTTCTCCTTGTCGTATGCCCGTCTGCTGGCTCTTTGACTCACCACATCAAAGTACGAAGGACCATCGAGTGGAGCTGCAAGGGTTGGAAGAGGAATGCGCTTTACCCCTCCGTCGAATTCGCGCGTTAGCGAGAAGTATTCGGGTAATACGTAGTTCTTCTCATCTAGAGGCGTGCTCTGAGAAGCCTCCTCAAACCGGCGTTCGATTTCCAGAATGTCTGTTAATACTTTCCGTTCTTTTTCTACAATTGTCGGTCTCATGGTCATTGTCCCTCCAAGGAATTTCAACTTCATCTTCTCCAGCCATTACTCCCCGTCGCCCTATTGCCCCGCAGTTTCCTGGGAATGTTCACGAGTGACAACGAATGTGGGAACAGGGGCAATCTCGAAACCAACAGGAGCACTCCAAAACGGGTCATCTTCAATGCCCAACCATTCCTGACCTACGCCCCACTTCACTTGTATTTGGAGCCCAAGTTTGGCAGCAGCAGATGCAATGGTAGCCCAAAGGACCCCAATGAGAATGAGCCCTTGTTGATACCCAGCTTCGCGAGCAATGTGCAAGGAGCGTAACACACTCACCACCGGCAATACCCAGACTCCTCCCTCTCCGCCAACGGTCTTGGCAGGCAGTGTGGTAAGTTGCAAAAACCGGTCAAGGGCAAGTATGTACTTGTATACCTTCCCATCGACTACAACCAGAAGATCGAAGTAGGTCGGGTATTGGGCCTGTTCCTTGAACAGCCGGGTCAAGTGGTGGAGCAACTCACCGATCACTTCATGGGATGAAAGATGTGCAGGCTCAACGGATTGTCCCTCTTTCAGGTAGGCGTTCAATTCCTCATAATAGGGTGATCGGAGGATCTCATCAATCTTCTCTGTGGGTATCCTCTCGAGCAACTGAGTCCACCGTTTTGCTTCAAGTACGTAGGGGAAAATAGGTGAACTTGGCGTTTCTCCCTCCTTCAAGATGTCTCCCAAAAACGCCTCCAGGCTTTGAGGCTCCTCCTGGTTCAAAGGCGAACGCATGAAGGAAGAAAGAAGAGTGATTCGGGCCTCATTATCTGCCATCGCGTGACTCCTCCCTTTCATAGGGATGACGGGATAGCGTGCTTTCTTCTCTTGAGGAGAGGGCTGGCGCCCCAAACCGCCAGACAAGAAGGGCATACAAAATGAAGAAACTCCCCAGGATGATATTCCCTATGTAAACTTGAAAAATGCGTCCTTCTCGGACAACGATATTTCCTGTTGTCAGGATGTGATACAGACCTTTCGCAAGAACATATCCCCCTAATACTGAGAGTGTAAGAGCAGCAACGTTCTTATTTCCTCGATTCTGGTAAAGGTAAAGGGCAAAAAGAACCCCAACCAGGATAAGGAGACTTCGTATTGTTGAAACCCATTGGGAACTTTCTGTCGGTGTGGCGATAAACAGACGCACAAAAATCGTTTCGATGAGTATGATAAAAATGATGAACATCACTGCTTTGTTGATATTTTTCATAATATTGCTCATTTTCGTTTCTCCTTCCTTTTTATTTGACAATCTCGATGTCGAATACCATGGAAAGATTGAACGCAAAGTGGACAACAAAACTCACAAGCATTCCCCATTGGACGAAAACGAGTGAAAGAAGGACGTGAAACAATGTTTTCGTGGGCAAGAACAGCGCATCGAGATACAGGATGTGCATCAAACCAATGAGAATGCCCACCAGGACGGCGCTTAGGACGAGTGTTCCTTCTCCCGGTAGGAACATTCCTGCGAAGGCGATCATCCCAACGCGGACGCCTTCCTCTCCAAAGGAGATACCCCCCCACTTCATAGCCTCGAGGAGGAAGGAAGGCCATGTATCCCCCGCCTCCTCTGTGGATGAGCTTGAGGATGTTTGTAAGAGCCCACGCGAGCGAAGTATCCATCGCATCACCCGGATATCGAGGCGCGCTAGGAGCATACCGATAACAAACGCGACGATCCAGCCCCAAATGGGCATCGTTTCCTGGCCCCAAAAGATTTGTGTCCATGGAAAGCCTAAATGACGCGCTGTTGCAATGGCGCCCAATCCCCCAAAAAAGGCAATGCTCCCACCGTAGCGGTACAGAATCTCTGTCACCTTCAAGGAATCCCCTCCATCGTCAGAAGTGAACCTGCATGAAGATGGGAGGGGGAAGCCCCGGGACACTTCCCCCTCGGCCAGGCTGTTCTTACCCGGCAATGATGAGCGCCCAGCACCAGCAGTGGCAACACCAGCCAGCGCCAGCCCGCCCTTCCATGGGATTCATGCCTCGCTTGATGACTCGTACTTTCATGGCTCACCCTCCTACATGTGGCGTGAAAGACCCAACTCCGCATTGGCCAATGCTCCTGCATCATAAAATGCCCTGCAGAAAGAGACAATGGGCGTTAGTACAGTCTTGACCTGTACTTTGGTACAGCGTGCCTCACATGTGCATTACCCCCCACTGAGAGACAGAGGGTGATCGGCGGTGAAGAAGCCCTGGGAAAGTGCAGGGGGAGGGGGCTCATTGCTGTGCATGGTGTGGGAGAGGCGAACACGCCCATTTGTGGTCGAAGGGGTGTTGGCAGTTGTCGATCTACTGGGCAAAGCAAGTTGGACCTGACCTGGCTATGCCTTTTTGGGCTTCTGCCTGGATGACCTTCCGCGCTCAGTGTGAAGCACAAGGTATCTATGGCTTTTGAGGCGCTGGCGGGGTTGACAGCGTCGGCAGATGTGCCGACCACTGTTGCATGTGCGCTGCAAGCGCATGGGCTTCAGCACGTGCCGATGGGCGGCCGTGTGCCAGGGCATGCAGCGCGCTCGCCCAGCGATGTGCGTCGTCAGCGGCAGGAGGATGCTCTTGGGCGAGAAAGGCTGCCAGACGGCGGGCAACCTCGGCGGCTTCTTGCGCGTGGAGTGGTTCCTCGGCACGTTGGGTAAGCCACACGAAGACGTTGGCCGCACGCCCCGCCAGCGTCTCGGTGATGACGTGTTGGGCCATGGAAGGCAGGCGTTCGAGGTGGGGCGCGATTTCTGCATCGAACGCTTCGCGCGCCAGGCATTCTGGAGCGAGGGTGGCGATGTGCACCGCGGCTCCAACGTAGCGCAATGCTGCCAGCAGATAGGCGGTGCCCAGCGGTTCATACGCGCGTACCAGCCGCACAGCAGCATGCAGCCGTTGGAGTGCCGTGCGCAAGAGTACGGTATGGGCAGGCAGCCCACGGCTGGCCAGATCCGCCTGCGTGCGCCGCAAAACGATGCGTTGCTCCTCGTCACGTTGTTCGAATGTGGGCGGTGTGAGGTGGAGAAAGGCAAAGCGCCGTTTGAGGGCATCGCTGAGTGTGAAAAGCAGGTGGCGATCGCGTGTGTTCATCGTTGCCAGGATGCGGAAATCGCGCGGGATGGGCACGAGTTGGCTGCGTTCTGCCCCCAGCGCAGGCACACGTAATCGCCCTGTTTCGAGAGCAGTAAAGAGGTCGCCAAACGCTTTGTCGATGTCGGCGCGGTTCAGCTCGTCGATGACGAGCCAGACACCTCGCCATTCGCGCCCTTCGATGACCACAGAGCGGCGCAATGGTCGCCCGTCAGCGTCGTACACCAGAGCATCGTATTCGTCGAGGAGCCAATTTTGCCGTAGGGCTTCGTAGACATAGCCGGGGCGCACTTCGGGGCGCATACGCCCTTCGGCGTCGGTCGTGGGCAGCAGTCCCCCTACCACGTCGAAGGTGCTCCACTCGGCGGTGGCGGTCACCAGCATGGGGTAGTAGCCGAACAGTTCGGCGAGCAGGAGTGCCAGATGGCTTTTGCCCGTGCCAGGTGCACCTGTCAGGATGAGATGGCGGCCTGCCAGTAGATGTGCCACTGCGCGACGGATCGTGTCAGGGGGAAGGACGAGCAGGGTGCGAATGTGCGCTTCCCCTTCGGAAAGTGTGGCGGGCGCGGGAGGCGTGAGCGGAGCATCGGGCAGCGCTGTGGGTGTGATGGTATAGGGTGCGCCGAATTCACGGATGGCGTGCAGGGGCGCGTGCGATGGCTCGTCGGTGGGTGGGGGCGTGGTGCGGAGTCGTGGCAGAAGCCAGGTGCAAAACGCGACGACTTCGGCGCCCAATGGCATATCGGGGGCAAGGCGTTCGCCAATCGCTTGCGCGTAGGCATCCGCCAATGCATGCACATAGCGGAAGAGGTGTTTTTGTTCGATGGCGGCGTAGGCGTGCAAAGAAGCGAGCAAGTGACGTACTGCGCGGGTGGGAGGGGCGAGTTTGTCGACATGCCACCAGCCCAGTAATTCGTTGAGCACGGTGGGGCCGGCGTAGCGCAAGCCGCTTGCAACACGGTGTACGCGCTCGTGAGCGGGCCCGTCGCCTTCGAGCAGGTCGAGCAAGAGTGGTACGACGACTTCGATGTCGTTGGCTTCGATGATTTGGCGGTAGATCAGGCGGGCTGCATCGAGATTGACAAGGAGGGCTTCGAGATCGTGGGTGTCGAAAGCGGGTGGTTCCATGCAGAGGCGCGCCAAGTGGGTCAGAATCTGGCTGGCGCGCTCCCGTTCACGCGCCAACAATGCGGCGCGAGCGTGCTCGTCTTCGCGCCAACGACTGATGAATGGTGCCAATGTGGTTTGGAGCGGATGGGGCTTGGTGCTCATCGTCCTTGTCACGTGATGTTGGGTGAGCCATCTGGCAAACGACAGCCATGCATGGTTTCCTCGATAAGCCAATCGACGACGGCGTGAAGATCATCAGTGCGTTCGTAGATAGCGACTTGTTGGTCAGCACTCGTCCCACGTTCCAGAATGGTGAAGGCATGTTCGACTTCTTGACGTGTGCCCAGCTCGTCGAGCACGTCATCTACGAATTCGACCAGTTCGTAGATGAGTTGTTTGGCGGGGAGTTCTTCCTGCCGCCCAAAGTCGATCAGCTTGCCACTGATGCCGTAACGCACGGCACGCCATTTGTTTTCTTCGATCATGGCGATGGGGTATTTACGGAAGGTGATGTTGTCGCGGCGCATTTTGTAATGTTTGAGCACCAACGCCTGGAAGATGGCCGCGCAGCAAATGGCATCGTCGATGTTGGTGCAGAGGTCGCAAATGCGAAATTCGAGGGTGGGGTATTTGTGGTGGGGGCGCAAGTCCCACCAGATTTTGGAACCGTCGGGAATGCAATTGGTGCGCACCAATACGTCAACATAGTTTCGGAAGTCGGCATAACTGTTGAACATGGCCGGCAGCCCAGTGCGCGGGAAACGTTTGAACACCACACTGCGATAACTTTTCAAGCCGGTATTACGCCCTTCCCAGAAAGGGGATGAGGTCGAAAGTGCCAGAACATGGGGCAACATGTAACGGAGCACGTTCATCGCATCGATGGCAAATTCGGGGTCGCCGACGCCGATGTGGACGTGCATGCCGAAAATAAGCAATTCACGCGCAAGGTCTTGCATATCTTCGAGAACGCCAAGGTAGCGATCGAAGGGGGTGATTTCCTGCGAGCGCCATGACGAGAAGGGGTGTGTGCCTGCGGCGGCGATGCGCATGCCTTTGGCACGTGCCAGATCGTCGATCATGCAGCGGAGCTGCACCAGGTCGTTGCGTGCTTCTTGAATCGTGTTGCAGACCACCGTGCCGATTTCGACCATGCTCTGGTGCAATTCGGGCTTGATGTCGCGTTCGAGCAGGTAGAGCCGCGAGCCTTCGAGGAGTTGGGTGATGTAACTTTTGAGTTCGCGGCTTTCGGGGTCGATGATTTGGTATTCTTCTTCGATACCGATGGTGAGGGTCGGTGGTTTGATAGGCATACGCTCCTCCTCGCGCGATCGTCAGCGTCAGGCACCTGAGGGTGAGACGAGCATGGTCGGCACCACGCTGCCCGTGCCCGCGGTGACGTTGAGCAGCGATGTGGCAGACAGGCGTGTCAGGCAGGCTTGGACGTCGAATCCATTGTAAATGTAGGGGTCGAGGTCCACAAGGCGATTGGCAATATGAAGTTGCCCATCGATGAAAGCCGGGAATGGTTCTTCGGCGACTTGGACACGTCGTTGCACGATGGTGGGCTCGGTCAAGGCTTGTTGGAGCGCGCGTTCCCATTCGTCTTGTGAAACATCCCACCCTATGACGACGCCACTCCCCCCGTATTCATCGTTGGGTTTGAGGACGAATTGGTCGCGATGGTGGGCGACGTAATCGAGCAAATCGATTGCCTGGCCGTCGAGCACCGTGGTGCGCTCGCGCACGATGCGTGTCCAGGGGACATGTGCCTGAATGGCAGCCTGTTGTTCCGGGGTATAGAGGTGCGCAAAACGCTCGTCCGTCAGGAGCGCAAAGATGGCTTTCTTGTGGAGCACCTTACAGCGGAATGGGTTGACGATGAGCACGTTACGATCGCGCACAGCACGCACGAGCGGCGTATCCAGGCCGAGACGGTTGAGCAGTTCGCTGGTCAGAACGCGCTTGTAGACGATGTGGATCGGGCGACCATCAGCGCGGAGAGTCGTCCCGTCGTAGTCGAGGGTGCGGGGGTCTGCCCACACGGTTGGGTAGCCGTGGCGCTCGAAGTAGTCGCGCAGAATTTCGTGTTCGGGACGTGTCGAGACGCCTTCCCAATCGACGATGGCGATGGTGGGGTGCCCGGTGTAGCCTGCCTGTTCGTAGAGTGCCAGCAGGGTGTCGAGCAGTGGGCGGCGGTAGGGCAAAATTTCGACCACATGGGTTTCCATGAAGCGTTGCATGATGGGCAATTCGAGGAAGAGGCGGCTCAGTTCGGCTTCGTAGCCAGCACCGGCGGGTGTTTCGGCGTTGTATTCGACGAAGTGGAACGTGCCGTCGTGGCTGAGAAAGGTATCCATGCGTGAGGTGGGCACGGGAGTGGCGTAGCCAAAATCGTAGTGAATGATTTCTTCTTCCAGGGGGGAAAGGAAGAGTTCGGCACGCAAGGCGGTGTCTTGCATGAGGGCATCGAAGGCGTTGCGCAGGGCATTGGCGACAAGCGCAATGCGTTTGCGAATGTACGTGTACTGTTCGTGTGTGAGAAAGTGTGGGCGCAACACATTACAGAGCAGGCGCTCGCCAAAGAGCAAGCGACGCTTGGGCTGTTCGGCCTGGAGCATGGCGGCACTTTCTTCCACCAGATGCGGTTCTCGTTCGCAGATGGTGTGGTAGGTGTGGATGATGCGTTCGATGGGGTGCATGGTGCTTCCTCGCTATCTCTCACGTTCCACACGGCGCACTTCGGTGTACCAGAAGAACTCGCGTCGGTGGTCGCGGCGACTGCGGGCTTTTTCGATCGCCAGATCGGCCATTTTGGTGACGACGATATCGAAGTATTTGGGCGTCAGCGAGAAGATGTCCATATCGGGTGCAGGGTTCATGAAGTCGATAGCGTAGGGAATGCCATCGCGAATAGCAAATTCGACGGTGTTCATGTCGTAGCCAAGCGCACGCACCAGTTTCAGCGCGTCTTCGATACAGCGTTGGCGAACCTCGGGTGATGGGTATTCATCGTCCACGTCATACATGCGTTCGCGGGGATCGTAGCGCATGGGCAAGACGAATTCGCGACCAATGCACATACAGCGCACGTAGGCATCCCATTCGATGAATTCTTGCACAACCATGGTGAGCAAACCGCTTTGGTCGTAGCGGGCAATCAGTTCTTCCAGCGAATGTACGATGTAGACTTCTTTCCAGCCGCCGCCATGTGCGTCTTTGAGCACACAGGGGAGCCCCACGTATTCGATGATGCCTTCCCAGTCGATGGGGTATTTCAGGTTGCGCAACGTCTTGCTGGTCACGCCTGGCACGTAGTCTTTGTTGGGAAGCAGCACGGTTTTGGGGCTGGCGACGCCCAGTTTGGTGGCGAGCGCGGCGTCGAAAAACTTATCGTCGGCCGACCAGTTGAAAGGGTTGTTGATGACGGCACACCCGTTCAGCGCGGCGTACTTCATGTACGTGCGGTACATGGGCACTTCGTGAGAGATACGATCGATGAGCACATCGTAGGGGACACTCTCATCCATTTTGACCGCATCGAGTTTGGCCATTTCGGCAACGACGCCCACGTTGCGGCTGTTGACTTCGTGAATGAAGGCAGGGGGCCACGACCATTCGGCGCCAACCAGCAGGCCGATGCGTTTGGGTTCGGGCATATGCCACCTCGCTTTTGATGTTCAGTGTCGATTTGGGTGAATTGGCTCGCACCACTGCGCGATGTAGGCGTTGTAGACGGTCTGCAGATGGCGCGTGATAGGCCCCGGTTTCCCTGTGCCAATAGTGCAGGTATCGATTCGCACCACTGGCACGATGCCGCGCGAACTACTGGTGATGAAAGCCTCGTCCAGCTGCTCGAATGGTGGGCAGACAGGCATCGAACGGATGGGTATCTGTTCTGCCTGCACCAGCGCGAGCACACGTGCGCGTGTGATGCCGTTCAGGACCAGGTCGTCGGGGGCGGTCATGAGCACACCATCGGCAACGGCGAAAAAATTACTCGAACTTCCTTCTAAGATACAGCCATCTGCGTCTGTGAGCAACACTTCGAACAGATCTGGCGGCAACTGATGGCGCAATGCTTCTTGTTGTGCCAGAAACTCGGTCGTTTTGGTGTTGGGATCATGGCGCACCAGATGGCGTGTGAGCACGGCCACCCCTGTTTCGTAGGTATCAGGCGGCAGGGGGTGCAACGGTTCGAGCAGAATGTAGAAGTCGCCGGGGCAATGGCTGGTATCGAGAATGAGGCGTACACGGGCCTCGGGGGTATCGAAGGTGGCCAGCACGTGCGCCAGCAAGGCACGTATGCGTGTGTCATCCCACGTGCCACGCCAGCCAAGCGCATGGGCAGATGTGCGCAGACGGTGCAGATGGTCGCGCAGACCGATGACGCAAGTGCGTTCGCCGAAGGTGCGAAACGTAGTGTACGCCCCATCGGGCAGATGGCGCGTAGCCTCGTTGAGCGTGGTGCCGGGTGTAGGGAGCCGAACAGGGGTGAGCGTGTTGTCGTGCCAGCGCCAAATCTCAATCATGGCCGCCAATGTAGCGTACGATCATTTGTTGCCACCATGGCCAATCGTGTGCCCAGCCTTCCCACACACGGAACGCATGCCAGATCTCCTTTTGCCAGAGCAGATGCGAAAAAAAGCGGTTATGCTCGATATTGGGATCGTGTTCACCAACAGCAAGGATGATGTCGAGGTGTTTCAAGAGCGCCAAACGGTGTGGCTCGTGCTCGTTGGCGATGTAATCCACGGGATTGTTGAAGTACACATTGTCATCGTAGTAGCCATCCAGCCAGTTGCGGATATCGTAAATGCCGCTCATGCCAATCACGCGGTCGAAATGATCGGGGTGGCGAAAGGCGATGTTGACAGCATGGTAGGCACCAAAACTGGCACCTGTTGTGATGAGAAATGGATGGTCGTTTTTGCTCAGGCTGAACGGAAGCACCTCATTCATGATGTAGTGCTCATATTGCATGTGTCGCCGAACACGATCGGCGGGGTGGCACCACTTGCAATACCAGGATTCGGTATCCACACTATCCATGCAGTAGAGTTGAAACCAGCCCTGGCTGATGTGATGATGCAGGGCTGCAATCATGCCGCGGTCTTCCCACTCGAAGAAGCGTCCCATCGACGTCGGAAAGACGAGCACACGCGCCCCAGCATGCCCGAACACCAACAATTCCATCTCGCGATCGAGGTGAGGGCTGTACCATTTGTGGTATTCGCGATTCATCGGTGGTGCTCCTTACGTGTTGGTCGTGATCGTAGCGCCCAACGCTTCTTCGATGGCGGCGGCAATCGTTTCGATCTGCGCGGGGTTGGCAACGAAATCGATGGCGTCGGCATCGATGGTCAGCACAGGGCAATGGGTGAATGTCGCCATCCATTCCTCATACAGGGCATTCAGACGTTCGAGGTAGTCACGGCTGATGTTGCGCTCGAATTCGCGTCCGCGTCGTTGGATGCGTTCTAGCAGGGTATCGACCGAGGCACGCAAATAGACAATCAGGGTCGGCGGTGGCATGAACGCCACCACGGCCTGGTATAGCTCCTGATAGGCGTGGTAATCGCGGGCGCTCATGGCGCCTTGTTCGTACAGGTTGCGGGCAAAGATCTCGGCATCTTCGTAGACACAACGATCTTGGATAGCCGAAGTGGGATGGTCGAGGATTTGGCGATGGTGTTGCAGGCGGCGGCTCAAAAAGAAAATCTGGCTATGGAATGCCCAGCGGGGCATGTCGGCGTAAAAATCCGCCAGGTAGGGGTTGTCGGCCACGGCTTCGAAGAATGGTTCCATGTGCAAGCGTTCCGCGAGCCGTGCCGTCAGCGTGCTTTTGCCAACGCCGATGTTGCCTGCAATTGCCAGGAAGTATTTGGGTGTTCGTGGGTTCGTGGTCATCGTTCCAACGTCCTTTCACGCAATCTCCAAACCGAGGTCGGTGGCGAGTTCATGTAAGTGTTCGATGCTGTGTTGAATCGCATGCCGCAACGCTTCGCGGTCAGCGTAGCCATGTTTGCGGGCTTGCAAAAGCGTGGCAAGCGTGCCCAATGCGGCTTGCACCGCCACATAGCGGTCGAACGGGTCATGCGCTCTCTCTTCTGGCGTTTCCCACACATGGTCGGGGGCGTGTTCAGCCGTGGCATAAGACGCCACCTGTTGCTCCATCGCGGGGAGTGCGGGCTGAAACGCGTGGAGTTCCAGCATGGTGCGCACGCGCTGCAAAATCGCCTGCAAATCGCGCGGGTTGGCGACCACGTTCACATCGTCGGTTTCGATGACGAGCAGCGGCGTGGCATCGTAGTGTTGGAAAAAGTCGTCATACACACGATGGAGTGCTGCGATGTACGAACGTGGCATGTTGCGTTCGTAGGGGCGGTCGCGAGCGGCGATGCGTGCCATGAGCGTATCCACCGATGCCCGCAGGTACACCACCAAGTCGGGGCGGGGAATGCGCTCGCTCAGCGCTTCGTAGAGCGTCTCGTAGGTGTTCAACTCGTCGCCTTGCAGGTTCAGGCGAGCGAAGAGACGGTCTTTGTCGAAGAGATAATCGCTGATGAGGCGGCTCCGCCCCACCTGCTCGCGCAGGGTTTGTTGTTGGCGATAGCGGCTGAGCAGAAAGAAAATCTGGGTTTGAAACGCATAGCGTTCTGGGTCGGCGTAGAAGGGTGCCAGGAAGGGGTTTTCCTCGAAGACTTCCAGCACCAGTTCGGCGTTGAGATGCGGTTGCAACAGACGGGCCAGCGTCGTTTTGCCGACGCCAATTACTCCTTCGATGGCGATGTACAATGGTTGAGTCACGGCTGATCCTCTCGAAGTCGATTGTTGTCGTTTGCAATACAAACTTCATCCGATTGCTTGGATTGATGGTGTCGCCACCATGTGATGTGGCTCATGATGCTTGTTTCTTCAAAGATGATCTCTTTCATTCGGTGGAAACCATTGTTGCAATGTCGAGGAGAATTTCCCAAATGCACGGTCTTGGCAGGTACGTAGGCTCACACATTCCGCCAGTTCTTGGAAAATCCGCGCTGAGAATGGACGTTTACTTTTCCGCAAAGCGCGTTCGAGCACTTCTTTGGGCCTCGTTGGTTTGTGAGCCTCGTTCGTTGGTTCTCGTTCGAGCAGCATCGCGAGTTGCTCTTGTTCGATACCGATTATACGCGCTACGTGTGGTGATGGAGACCACACCCATATTTCCAGCTCCGGATCGAGCACGATAGCAGCGACATGATCACGCGCCCAGCCATGTCGCACAAGCCGCTCTTCGATCTTCGTCTCGATCTCTTCTGGTGTTTGCCCTTCGCGCCCTGATCCTTCGTGATCCAACATGACGAGGGCATACATGGCTTGATCTAAAAATTGGCGCAGGAATTCGTGGCATTGCGAGTATACGCCAGCATCTCTCTGAGGATGGCGTATGACGAAGGTACGTATGGTTCGAATACCCAATGCGAGGCTTCTTTTCTCGATGAGTGTCCGCACCGCCCATTCTGCATCGGCATCAGCCACAAGAACGATCAAATCGTAGTTCATTCCTCGATGGTTCATCCCAGTACTCCCGAAGCAAACAAGATATCGAGTGGTTGTTCCATACGCCATGTTTGCAGGGCTGGGTGGGCGTTTCCCCTGACTACATCCGTTGCTCCTGACGCTGTCTTTCCAAAGATCAACAGGTCCTCAGGTTGAGCTAAGGCCATGAAGACTGGAGAGTGTGTCGCAAGAAAGACTTGTCCATCGTACACTGAGTGGAGGGCTTGAAAAACAGCCTCTATCGCTTTGGGATGTATACCATTCTCGGGTTCCTCGATGAGGAAAACGTTTTCTTTTGGAGGTAAGTAGGCGAGAAGTGTCAATGCCAAAAGTCTCAATGTTCCGTCAGAGAGCATCCAAGATGGCACGGAAACGCCATTCCGGTATTGGATGGTGAGATATCGCGATCGATCTTCGGGGCGTTCTTGTACATTCACAGATTCCAAATCTTCGAGAACGGTTTTCAGGTGCCCAACCCACCACTCAAACCGTTGGGCGTGCTGGGTCATCAGCCTTTCGACCATAATGGGCAGGTTCGATCCATCTGGTCGAAATATTCGAGGTGCATCTGCTGGGCAGGGTTGGCGCATTGCTTGGCTATTCAGTTGCAATGTTTGAATGCCATTTTTCAGGGCGTCTCGGAACCACAAGGCTATGGGGAATCTATCCACATCTTCTGGGAGACCTGAGAGAGCAAGTCGTTTGGGCGAAAGCCGGAATTGGATATGCCAACCGGTACGTTCTGAGCGAAAGTAATCGTTTCCTTTGGGGAGGAGTTTGCGCACAACGACACGGTATCCCTTTGGCGCACGGGCGCCTTTTGGATGTACGACTGCGCGTTCCTCGGTATCCATCGGAAAAAGTGTGCGTTGGTTCGGGAGGGGAGGTTTTTTGGGGGGCGCGACGAGCCACACATTCTCGCCTCTTACGATGATGTCACCACCGTTTTCGTCAAGCCCGATGCCAACTTCGTATCTCAGAAGGGTATACCCATTCGTTTGCAGATGCTTGGGAATCTCGGCTTCGATAGCAAATTCAAACCCCTTTTCCGGCTGTTCGTGTTTCCAAACGATTTCTTGCAATGAATGTCCTCTTCGCCGCACAGCTTCTTCTACGTTGCTATCAAGCGCATCTTGCAAAAATCGAAACACGTCCAAGAGTGTACTCTTCCCACTTGCATTTGGTCCAATCAGAATGTTGAAGGGGCTCAGCAGAATGTCGACCATGCGTAGGCACTTGAATCGCCTCGCTTCTAATCTTTTGAACATCTATGCACCTCCGACGCTGTCGAGCACCCTTTCACCGCCCGACAATGCGAAACAATTTCAAAAGGGTGCGTCTTCGAGATGAGCAATCCGCAAACGTGAACCATTTGGAATAAGCGATAGCGTCCCGCGTGGGAACGTCGAATCGCACGAATGGGCGTAGGAATGGTCCAAGACGAATGTCGCGATAGCGAAGTGAACTATTCGATGTTGTCATACGTGCGAGCCGCTAGCATATCGTGAGCAGGACGAATTGACAAGCGCGGTTGCCTGATTGGCCTGATTGGATGGAGAATGGATGTGCTAGCGTCTCGCCAATTTATGCGGCTAATGCTATACTGCAAGGGACGAGCCAAGCAAACATGCCACGGGGTGCCCAATGCCGACCTGGTTCTTCGCTCACGCCGATGTCGTCATCACGATGGACGACGAACAGCGCGAATGGCACGATGGTGCGATTTTCGTACGCGATCATGTCATCGAGGCTGTAGGCTCAACCGACGATCTGTTGGTGCGTTATGATGGCATGATCGACCGCCTCTACGACGCTCGCGGAATGGTGCTCATGCCTGGCATGGTCAACACTCATCACCACCTGTACCAAACATTGACGCGCGCCGTGCCGGCTGCCCAAAACGCCAATCTCTTCAACTGGCTGAAAACGCTCTATCCCATCTGGGCGAACCTGACCGGTGAAGCAATCTACGTCAGTGCCCTCGTCGGGTTGGCGGAATTGTTGCTGAGCGGCTGTACCACTGTGGCCGATCACCTCTACATCTATCCCAACGATTGTACTATCGACGATGAAATCCGTGCGGCGCAGGAATTGGGCGTGCGTTTCCACCCCACACGTGGCAGCATGAGCCTAGGGGAGAGCCAAGGTGGCTTGCCCCCCGACCGCGTCACGGAAGATGAAGACACCATCATTCGTGATACCATCCGCGCCATCGAAATGTACCACGATCCTGCCCCCTATTCGATGTGTCGTGTGGGGGTCGCGCCTTGTTCGCCTTTCAGCGTGACGCCCGACCTGATGCGTGAGAGCATTGCCCTGGCACGCAGTTATGGTGTGCTGGCGCATACCCATCTCGCCGAAACGCTCGACGAAGAACGCTTCTGTGTCGCGCAGTTTGGCAAGCGCCCCGCCGAGTATGCCGAAGAACTGGGCTGGGTGGGCGACGATGTCTGGTGGGCGCATGCGGTGCATCTGGATGGCGTCGAAATCGACATGATGGCGCAAACACGCACGGGGGTGGCACATTGTCCAAGCAGCAACATGCGCCTGGCGAGCGGGATCGCCCCCGTTCGTACCATGCTCGATGCTAGCGTGCCTGTGGGATTGGGTGTCGATGGGTCGGCTTCCAACGATAGCAGCCACATGCTCGCCGAAGCCCGTCAGGCGATGCTCTTGCAGCGCGTGTTGGGGCAACCTGATGCTTTGACGGCACGCGAGGCTCTGGCGCTGGCGACGCGAGGGGGCGCGGAAGTCCTGCGGCGTGATGACATTGGGATGCTGGCGTCTGGCAAAGCAGCGGATATCATCGGCATTCGTCTCCATACGCTCGACTACGCTGGTGCTGCTCCTCATGACCCTGTTGCGGCACTTGTCTTTTGCTCCCCGCGCAAAGTGGATATGGCGATGGTCAATGGAAAACTCTTGGTCGATCATGGCGAGTTGCTGGGGTGGGACCTGGGTGCGCTCATTCATCGGCATAACCAGATTGCACGCGCCCTGGTGGCCGATGTGTGAAGAACCAAATGGAGCAACGACGCTTCTTTGCGAAGACGGATGACAAACCAACCAAAGGAAACAAGGAGGAGAAGTATGCGGCGAAAATCTGTGCTCGTTCCCCTGTTCTTGTTGTTGGCGTTGTTGGTGCTCGCTGCTTGTGGTGGCGGCACCGAAGAGCCAGCCGAAACGGGTGGCGAAACCACAACAGAAGAACAAGCCCCACCAGCGGGTGAAGAAACAGGGGGCATTCAAATCCCCGAACCCGCAGAGGGCAAATTCAACGTGGCGTTCGTCTATGTGGGGCCCATTGGTGACGGCGGCTGGACGTATGCCCACAACGAAGGGCGACTTTACATCGAAGAGGCCCTGGGCGATGCCGTTCACACCGCCTACCTGGAAAGCGTGCCCGAAGGAGCGGACGCCGAGCGTGTGATTCGCCAGCTGGCTCGCAAAGGCTTCGATGCCATTTTCACCACCTCGTTCGGCTACATGGATGCCACCGAAGCGGTAGCGGCTGAATTCCCCGATGTCTATTTCGTCCATGTCTCGGGCTTCAAGAAGAACGATACGAATTTCGCCAATCTCTTCGGGGCCATGGAAGACATGAAGTACCTGGCAGGCATGATTGCTGGTGCACGCGCCAAAGCCGATGGCTCGAACCGTGTGGGCTACATTGCGCCCTTCCCTATTGCCGAAGTCATTCGCCTGGGGAATGCCATTGCGCTGGGCATGCGTGAAACCTGCCCCGAATGCGAACTCGATGTACGCTGGATTTTCACCTGGTTCGATCCCGACAAAGAACGTGAAGCCGCCGAATCGATGCTGGATGCGGGCGCCTCGGTGATTATCACGGGTGCGGATACCCCCGGCCCCGTGCAAGCAGCAGGGGCGCGTGGAAAGTGGGGCATTGCCTACGACAGCCGCAATGCGTGCGATGCCGCGCCAGAATATTGTCTCACCGTGCCCTACTGGAATTGGGGCCCCGTTTATGCGGACTTCGTGAAGCAGATGATGGATGGCACCTGGAAGCCCGATGATTACTACTTCGATGCCGACAGTGGCATCGTGGGCTTGTATGGCTTCATGGAAGGCCAAACCCCGCAACCTGGGGTGCCCGAAGAGGTCATCCCGCAAGTGCGTGAGACGCTGGACAAGATGGTGAAGGGCGAAATGACGCGCTTCGATATTTTCACCGGCCCCATCTACGACAACAAGGGGAACCTGGTGGTACCCGAAGGGGTCACGCTCACGCAAGAAGACCTGGAAGGGCTGGACGCTGCGACGATCGAAGCCAATGGGCTGGATCGTGAACCCTGCACGATTTGCATGAACTGGCTCGCTGAAGGCTTCGTGCCCGATGCCGAAATTCCAGGCGGCGGTGAATAAAGCAACACGAACCCGTCCAGAGCGCGGGGGTCTCTCGATAGGCCCCCGCGCTCGTTGTACCAGTCTATGTCGCACAGGAACACAGACCACCGAAATGTGAGCACGTTTCTCAGCCTGGTGCTCCGCCATCGCCCTGAGGTGCTGGGGGTGCGCCTAGACCCTGCTGGCTGGGTGGAGATTGAGGCGCTGGTAGCGGCAGCGCGTGCCAGGGGGCGTCTGCTCACCCGCGAACTCGTGGAAGATGTCGTGGCCACGTCGCCCAAGCGCCGTTTCGAGTTGAGCGCCGATAAGCGGCGAATTCGGGCTACGTATGGGCACTCGGTGCCCGTCAACTTGGGCTTGACGCCTGCTGCACCACCCGACACGCTCTTTCACGGAACAGTGCGCTCGCGCCTCCCGTCGATTTTGCAGCAGGGATTGTTGCCACAAGCGCGTTTGTATGTGCACTTGTCGGAGGATGTCGCAACGGCGAGACAGGTGGGGCGTCGGCATGGGCGCGATGTCGTGGTGCTGGCAGTGGATGCTGGCCGCATGGCAGACAACGGGTGGCAATTCTACCACCCCGCCCCCACTATCTGGCTGACCAATCATGTGCCGCCGAACGATCTGCAAGTGGTGAATGACGATGAGCAACCAGACACCTGAAACAACCAGCCAACGCCCGCTTGCCGTGGAGATGCGTGGCATTGTCAAGCGCTTCCCTGGCGTGATTGCCAACGACCATGTGAATTTTCAGGTGCGTTGGGGCGAGATTCATGCTTTGCTGGGGGAAAATGGCGCGGGCAAATCGACCTTGATGAGCATTCTCTCGGGGCTGTATCAACCTGACGAAGGCGAAATTTGGATCGATGGCCACCGCGTTGCGTTTCATTCGCCGCACGATGCCATTGCCGCTGGAATTGGGATGGTTCACCAACACTTCATGCTGGTGGAATCACACACGGTGGCCGAAAATGTGATGCTCGGCTTACGCGAAGCGGGCTTCATTCTGCACCCCGAACGCATCGAAGCCGAAGTGCGCCGCATTGGTGAACAGTACGGCTTGCCTGTCGATCCTTCCGCACGGGTCTGGCAGCTGTCGGTTGGCGAACAGCAGCGTGTCGAAATCATCAAGATGCTCTACCGTGGCGCGAAAATTCTCATTCTCGACGAGCCCACTGCCGTTCTCACACCGCAAGAAGTCGAGCAACTCTTCCAGACGCTGCGTGACATGGTCGCGCGTGGGGAAACCATCATCTTCATCAGCCACAAACTGGATGAAGTGCTCTCCATTGCCGACCGAATCACTGTGTTGCGCGACGGCAAGAACGTTGCCACCGTGAACGCCGCGGATGTCACCAAGAACGAACTAGCGCAACTCATGGTGGGGCGCGAAATTCTCTTCCAGGTGCAGAAAACACCAGCGACGCCCGGTGAGCCACGGCTGATACTGCGCGATGTGGTGGCACGCAACGACCGTGGCCTCATCGCGCTGGACCATGTGTCGCTGACCGTGCATGCTGGCGAGATCGTGGGGATTGCCGGGGTGGCTGGCAACGGGCAGACCGAACTCGCCGAAGTCATTTACGGGATGCGCCCTGTCGAAGCGGGAACGATCGAGATCGGTGGGTGTGATGTGACCAATGCACACCCCCTCGTGGCGATCGAAGCCGGTGTGGCCTATGTGCCCGAAGACCGCCGCGGCATGGGCAGCGCGCCCAACCACAGTGTCGCCGAAAACCTGGCGCTCAAAGCCTATCGCCGACCACCCATTGGGCGAGGGTTTTTCATCGACCGGGCGCGGATGCAAACCCTGGCACGCGACCTGGTGGCTCGCTTTCAGATTGCCACCCCGTCGGTGGACACACCAGTCCGCAAGCTGAGCGGCGGCAATTTGCAGAAAGTCATCCTGGCACGTGAAATCTCTGGGCAGCCCAAAGTCATCATTGCAGCGTACCCCTCGCGCGGCCTGGATATTGGCGCAACCGAGACTGTTCATCGCATTTTGCTTCAAGCCCGCGATAATGGAACAGCCATTCTGCTCATCTCCGAAGACCTGGACGAGATTTTCTCGCTTGCCGATACCATTGCCGTGCTCTACGAAGGGCGTGTTATGGGGGTTATGCCGGCCGACGAAGTCGATTTGGAAACGGTGGGATTGTTGATGGCGGGGGAACGTTTGCCTACGGTTCACCCCCCTGATGTGGAAAGCGTCTGAACGAGTGGAAGACATGGGTTGAAAGATGGCACGCATTCGCATTGAACCTCGCATCGAACAACCGGGTTGGCTTGTCTGGGCGTCGCCCATCATTTTGATTGTAGCGGCACTGTTGGTGGGGGCGCTGTTGTTGCAGATTGCGGGGGCAAACCCCTGGTTGGTCTATCGGCGTATGGCGGAAACAGCATTTGGCACACGCTATGGCTGGTCGGACACGACGATCAAAGCGACGCCACTCATTCTGGCGGGGCTAGGTGTTGCAGCCGCGTTCCGCATGGGGTTGTGGAACATTGGCGCCGAAGGACAACTCTTTTTGGGGGCGTTCTTCGCCAGCGGGGTGGCGCTTCACTGGCTTCCCCCAGAAACGCCGCAGCCAATCATGTTGGCTGCGATGGGGCTGGCGGGCTTCGTGGGGGGCGCATTGTGGGCCGCAATCCCCGGTTTGCTCAAAGCGTGGCTCAACGTGAACGAAATCATCACCACACTCATGCTCAACTACGTGGCCATTTTCTGGAACAACTACTTCATCTACGGCCCGTGGAGCCAACGAGGCTTTGGGCTGACGCCGCAGTTTCCCAAAACCGCCTGGCTTCCCCGTCTGGCCGACTATGCCGCTTCTGTGCCTGCTTTTCGTGGCCTGACCGCCCATTTGGGCATTGTGCTGGCGCTGGTGCTGGCAGGTCTGCTCTGGATTGTCTGGCGACAGAGCAAATGGGGGTTCGAGGTCAGTATCATCGGCGACAACCCCAAAGCGGCACGCTACGCTGGCATGCATATCCGTCGCAACATTCTGCTGGTGATGCTGTTGAGTGGTGGCTTGGCTGGGGTAGCCGGGTTTAGCGAAGTCTCGGGGGTCGTGCATCGCTTGCAGGAACGCTTTTCGCCGGGCTATGGCTTTACTGCCATCATCATCGCGTGGCTGGCGCGACTTCATCCGCTCGCCATCGTCGTCGTGGCATATCTCTTCGGTGGCTTGTTGGTAGGGGCGGCTGAAATTCAGCCTGCTGGGATCGCACAGATGTTGCAAGGCGTCATCCTCTTTGTCGTCGTGGGAGGGGACATGCTGTTGCGCTACACGATTCGCATCGAGCGAGGGTGAACCATGGAACTGGCATTGCTCGTCAACATTCTGGCAGCGGGTGTCCGCTCTGGCACACCGATGCTCTTCGCCACGATTGGCGAAATTTTTGCCGAACGCTCTGGTGTGCTCAATCTGGGCGTGGAAGGCATGATGCTCATGGGGGCGATGAGCGCCTTCGGAGTGGCACATGCGACTGGCAATCCCTGGTTGGGCGTGCTGGTGGCGATTGGCGTGGGGGGATTGTTGGCGTTGTTGCATGCCTTCGTGGTCGTTACCCTGCGTGCCGACCAGGTGGTGAGTGGGTTGGCGCTCACCTTCCTCGGCACTGGATTGAGTGCGGTGCTCGGTGCGCCTCTGGTGGAAGTGCGGCAAGCGCCCCGTTTGCCCGCGTGGAATGTACCGCTCCTGGCCGATCTTCCACTGGTAGGGCCGATTTTCTTCCAGCACAATGTGATCGTCTACCTTGGGTTTCTGTTGGTGCCATTAGCGTGGTTCTACATGTATCGTACTCGCCCAGGATTGGAGTTGCGCGCAGTGGGCGAGTACCCCGCAGCGGCGGATGTGATGGGCGTCAATGTGTACCGCCTGCGCTATGCCTACACCGTGCTGGGTGGCATGCTTGCTGGCCTCGCTGGGGCGGCGCTCAGTCTGGCCATTACCCCGTTGTGGGTGGATGGCATGACGGCCGGGCAGGGCTGGATTGCTGTGGGGCTCGTGATTTTCGCCGGTTGGGATCCCATGCGGGCGGCGGTCGGGTCGTATCTGTTTGGGGCGATCAAGCGCTTGCCGCTCGATTTACAGAGTTTCGCCTTCTTTTTACGCAATCCTGCAACGGGCTATTTCGCGAATATGCTCCCCTATCTGTTCACGATTGCGGTGCTGGTCATCAGTGCACGCGAAGCAACACGCCGACGGTTGGGGGCACCAGCGGCACTTGGTGTGCCCTATGTGCGCGAAGAACGCACGTGAGCCTGTTTCACGGAAGCAAAAGGGCGGAGCCGGCCGATGCTCCGCCCTTTTTGCGTCTGCCGACGACTCACGATGAGGCAAGCCGCGCTGTGAGACGAATCTCTGGGCCTGCCAATGCCTTCGAAACGGGGCACCCTTCTTTGGCTTGCGTGGCAAACGTTTGGAATTCGTCTTCACTCAGGCCGGGCACGTCGGCTTCGCAATCCAGTTCGATGAGGCTGATGGTCGGCCCCTCGGTCAGGTGAACAGTGGCGGTGGTGCGAATGCTCTTGGGGGTGTAGCCCGCTTTGGTCAACAATGCCGCGAGGAACATGGAAAAACAGCCTGCGTGGGCAGCGCCAATCAGCTCCTCTGGATTGGTCCCTTCGCCCTGCTCGAAACGGGACGCATAGGTGAAGGGGCCTTCGTAGCCCGCAGCGGGGAGATTCATCGTCCCACGGCCATCTTTGAGTGTGCCTTGCCATTCGGCAGAAGCGGTTCGGGTGGGCATAGGTGCCTCCTTTTTTCAAGTTGGTTGACCATCGAACGAAGTATAGCAGAAGTTGGGCGATTGGGTTAGAGATGGGCGAACAGGTGTGCCATCGAGCGCCAGTCGTCGAGGGTATCCAGGTCGTGCATGAGGCCGGGGCGGCGCAAAATGCGTGCGGTGAGCCCCAACCGAGCCACTTGTCGTTGGTGGCGCTGGGCACTTCCCCCCTCGAATGTGGGGCGGATGAGCGCCGGCGGACGAACGAGCAGCGCGTTCGTCCCAAGGTTGGCATGGTCGGGTGCAAGGACGATAGCGGGAGCATGGCGGCCAGCACGTGCACAGGCCACAATGTCGGAAGGGGTGAGGCGTGGCAGGTCGAGCGGCAGGATGAGGACTGCGCCCGCACCCCGTCGAAGGGCGGCATGTACGCCTTGCTGCACTGCGGCGTTCACCCCATGCCCCGATTCGACCAATGGGAGAAGGCCGTAGCGGCGTGCCAGCACCAGCCAGTGAGGGTCGCGGCTGACTACAATGCCCCCCACAATGCCGGCTGCTGGTGCGGCACGCTTGATGGTTGCGAGGACGTGGTGCAGCAACCGGCTGACGAGCCGCGTGCGGCGGCGTTCGTCTAGCACGCTGGCGAGCCGCGATTTGGCCAGCGCGGCTCGTTTTGCGGGAACGATCACCCAGAGGTCAGACATATTCCAGGTGCTCCAAAATCTCTTGCGCCAATCGTCGGCGGTCCTCGGCGGTCTGCATGAGCGTATCGGTGACGACCACGTGTACTCCCAACGCTTCGATGGCATCGCGCTGGTCGGCGTCGCGTTCGTCGAGCACGAAGTGGCTGATGAGCCCAGCGTAATGGTGCGCCACGGCGAGTGCCGATGGGGTTTGCCCCAATTCACGGAACATTTTGGCGGCGGGTCCTTTCACTGCTTCGCCACCAATGATGGGGGAGACGGCAACGATCGGTACGGCTTGTGCCCAGAGCCGCGCGCGCAGATTTTCAACCGCCAGGATGGGGTCGATGCTGACAAAGGGGTTGGATGGACAAATCACCACAAGGCTGGCTTCTTCGATGGCGGCTTTGACTTCGGGGGTGAGGGTGGCGCGTTCGATGCCGCGAAAATGCACGCTTTCGAGCACCGGTTCGCACTTGCGTGCCACGAAGTAGGTTTGAAAATCGAGTTCGCCTTCGTCGGTCTGCACAATGGTGCGCACGTCGTCGTCGGTGACGGGCAGTAGCGTGGCTTCGATGCCAAGGGCACGGCTGAGCCGTTGGGTGACTTCGGTCAGCCGCATGCCCTGACGCAACCAATAGGTGCGCAGAATGTGGGTGGCGGTATCTTTGTCCCCCAGTTTGAACCAGATGTTTTCGCCATAGGTGGCGAGCATGTCGAGCATGGCGAACGAATCATCCTGCACCCCCCACCCCGTTTTGGGATTGGCGAGCCCTACCAACGTGTACATGACTGTGTCGAGGTCGGGGCAGATGCGCAAGCCCCAGAGCTCGAGGTCGTCGGCGACGTTGCCAATGATGGTCAGGTTGGTGCGGCAGTGGTGAGCAAGACCGTCGGCGAGTTTGGCACCGCCGACACCACCAGCCAGGGCGACAATGCGGCGGTTTTCTGCGTGCATAGCGTTCCCCCTCTTGGTCGGTTGGGCAGGCATTCTATGTGTCAACGTACCAGCGTGTCAAAGCGCTGACGGGGTATCGTGGGCGGTCGCGGCCTTCGTTCGCTGGCCAGCCCAATGTGAGCAAGGCTTGTGGTTCCCACGTTGCGGGCAGGTCGAGCACATGGCGCACCGTTTCGGGGCAGAAGAGTGGCGCACAAAGCCAGCATGCCCCCAGCCCGGCAGCATGCGCTGCGAGGAGCAGGTTCTGGCAGGCAAGTGCCACGCTTTGGGCCGCCATGAGCCATTCGTTGCGCTGGCGGCGCTCGTCCGGATAGGTGTCCATTTCTTCCATGGTCAAGCAGGCGAGAATGAGCACGGGGGCGGTGCTGATACGAGCGCGTGAACGTGCGACGATCCGTTCGGCTTCGGCTTCGTCGAGCCCGTCCGCTAGTAGGTCGCGGCGGAAGGGCACCGCCATAGCGTCTGCCAGGCGGCGACGGGTTTCGCCTGTGATGACCGCCCAGCGCCAGGGTTGACGATTGTGCGCCGAGGGAGCACGCCCTGCAATGGCAAGCAACCGTTCGATGAGGGCACGTGGCACTGGTTCGTCGCGGTAGCGGCGAATGCTGCGGCGCGAGCAGGCCAGTGCCTCGAATGCTGCTAGGCGAGGATGGTCGGTGAATGGTCGAGATGATGAAGCCATACGTTGCGCTCCCAATCTGGCTAGCGGAACAGGTCGAGTTCGCGTGGGCGCACCAGTTGGCGGGCTGTGGCGGTTTCATCGGGATGGTATGGGGCGCCGCGAATGAGCACCACTGGGCGTGCTTGGTTGGTCTGTCCTTGCAACAGGCTGGCAGCAGCCGCCAGTTCGTCCGCGGTGGCAATCTCGGTGGTTTGCATGGTGTAGCCGAAGAGGTCATGTTCGCCACGCAAGTCGCTCACAGGTGCCAGCCCGGCCACGCCAATGGCCACACCCATTGCGCCGATGCGGAACGGGCGCCCATGAGTATCGTTGATGATGACGGCGATGGTGGTGCCGGTTGCCGCTTGCACGCGTTCGCGAATGGTACGGGCCGAAGCGTCGGGGTCGCGTGGAAGCAGAAGCACGGTTTCGTCGTTGTCTGCCGTTTGCTCGACATTGCTCCGATCGATGGCTGCATTCGCGCAAATCCAACCGTGGACGTGTTCAGCGATGACCAGCCCGGGGCGCGTGCGCACAATCTCGCGCGATTCACGCAACACCAGTTCCAGAAAGCGGGGGTCTTTGCCCGTCTGGCGTGCCAGCTCTTCGGCAGCAGGTGAAGGCACGACGTCGGCAAGGCGCACCAGCCGCCCTTCGGCTTTGGAGACCACTTTGTGCGCCACGACCAGCACGTCGCCATCGCACAATGTGATGTTGTTGGCGGCCAGCGCATTCAGGATGAGCGCTGGCAAGTCGTCCCCCGGCTGAACCAGCGGGAACCCGTCGAGTGCCGTGATGGTGATGCTCGTAGGCATGGGCTACGCCTCATCGGGGCGCGGTATGTTGGTGATGCGAATGCCCGCGCCTTTGGATTTGTAGCGTTTGTTGATGCCGATGAGAATGGGCGTCAGACCTTCCACCACGACGGCGTTTTGCAGTGGGCCGGCGTGCAACCCGACCATGCCAGCGGCTTCCGCCAGTTGGATGACGGTTTCGCGAGCGTCGGGATCGTCGCCACAGACAAGTACGTCACAGTTGACAGTGGCGTCGAGATCTTGGAGCTTGTGCGCGGAGACATTCTGGAAGGCAGCAACAACGCGCACATTTTCGCCCAGCAGGGCTTGGGCTTCTTGCGCGGCGGAGCCCCCTTCGGGAATGAAGACGCGCGTTACCTTGGGGGGCTGCAAGGGAACCGTGCAATCCACCAGGATTTTGCCCTGCACCTGCTCGCGGATCCCTTCGAGCGTGGATGCGTGGGCACTGTAAGGCACCGTCAGAACCACGATCTCCCCGGCGGCCGCGGCGTCGGCATTCGGCAAGCCGCGCAGGCTCCCACGTGCTCGCTCACCCAATACCACACGCAATTCTTCGGTGCGTGTTTGTGCTTTTTCTGCCGAACGCGACCCGATGATGACGTCATATCCGGCGGCGACCCAGCGCATAGCAAGGCCAGAGCCTTCGGCGCCAGTGCCGCCGATGATGGCAATCGTTGGCTTCGACATGGTTGGGACTCCTGTGGGATTGGTTGGCAACGCAAGGTGGGCACGATTGTAGCCAAAAGAAAAGGCGAGGCAATGCCTCGCCTTCGATGTGCGTAGAGCGTGCTATTCGCCTTCGAAGATGCAGTGGTCGGCACCTGCGGCGACGCATGCAGTTTCGCGCACTTTCACCTTGCGCCCAAGTGCTACTTCCAAGAAACCTGCC
This sequence comes from Ardenticatena sp., assembly GCA_015487975.1. Lineage (GTDB taxonomy): Bacteria > Chloroflexota > Anaerolineae > Ardenticatenales > Ardenticatenaceae > Ardenticatena. The sequence continues at coordinate 3,257 of WFOS01000031.1, read as the reverse complement.
ATGTAGCCAGCGATGGGATGGCAGACCGGTTTGCGGCTTTGCATAGTGCCGGCCAACGCTGAGTCGTGGACGTGGACGCGGATGGTATCGCCATTGTGTTCTAGTTCTGCACGCCCCCAACCGGAATGATTGAAGGCAATGAGGGCTGCGTACAGTAGATCGTCGCCTGACAAGCCCAATTCGTTTTGCAGAATGGCGACACCTTGTTCACCGGCTTTTTTGCCTGCGTTGTAGAGAATGCCACCCAAGCCAAAACCAGCCATTTTGAAGATGTTTTCGTAGAGCGTGGCAAGGCCATCACGTGCCAGTAGAACGGAATGGGCCTGAATGAGGTCGCGGATTTGTTGCTCATTGACTTGTGTCATGGGGGAGACTCCTGTATGTGATTGGTTGAGAGTTTTTGCACATCTCTGGACACACGAGATGGTACACAGGTCGCTTGAAATGCAAAATAACGGTGAAAATATTCACAAACCAGGTGTGGTTGCTCAGGCGTGGGAAGAGGCATCCACGAGCACGAAGACGAGGTCGCAGACGTTCGTACCGGTGGGGCCAGTGGTGATGAGGGCGTTGGCAGCACGAAGCGCATGATAACTGTCGTTGTCGTCGAGCGCCTGGCGGGGGTCTATGCCAGCAGCGCGTATGCGGGTAGCGGTGTTGCCATCTACCAGTCCACCTGCGGCGTCTGTGGGGCCATCGCCGCCATCGGTGGCAAAGGAAGCGATACGGAGACGGGGCCAGCCTTCGATAGCGAGTGCGGCCGAGAGGGCCAGTTCCTGATTGCGCCCCCCCGTCCCGTTGCCACGTAGGGTGACGGTGGTTTCGCCACCAAGTATCAGGCAGGCAGGGGCAGCAACGGGTGTGTCGTAGCGTGTGATTTGTTGGCCGAGCGCGGCAACGACGCGTCCAACTTCGCGGGCTTCGCCTTGCAGAAAGGTGGTCAGGACGTGGGCATGCCAGCCATGCCGTTGGGCTTCGGTGGCGGCAGCGAAAGCGGCGTCGGCGTTGCGAGCGATGATGTGGTTGCGCACACGATCGAAGATGGGGTCGCCAGGTTGGGGCGTTTCGGGGACTTTGCCGGCGATGCCGTCATGCAGATGGCGGCGCACAGCAGGGGGCACGTGCGCCCATACGCCATAGCGTTCCAGCACGGCTTTGGCGTCGGCAAAGGTTGTGGGGTCGGGGATGGTGGGACCGCTGGCGATCACATCTACATCGTCGCCGACAACATCGCTGATGAGAAGGGTTTCGACCCAGGCGGGGGCGGCATGGCGCGCCAGTTGCCCCCCTTTGACGGCTGAAAGGTGCTTGCGCACGGTATTGAGTTCGTGGATGGTGGCGCCCGAAGCAAGCAGCAAGTTGGTGGTTTGTTGCAGGTCGGCCAGGGTCAGGCCGGGTGCGGGGGCAACCAGCAGCGCCGAACCGCCGCCCGAAACCAGCACCAAGACCAGGTCGTCGGGGCGGGTGTCGCCGAGCAGGGCAAGCATGGCGTGAGTAGCGGCAACGCCTGCGTCATCGGGGACGGGGTGGGCGGCTTCATACACGCGGATCCGCCCCGTTTCGCCCTTGGTGTGGCCATACTTGGTGATAACGCATCCGTCGGTGATAAGGTCGCCCGCGATAGCATGGACGGCGGCTGCCATGCGGGCGGCCGCTTTGCCCATGCCAACAACGAAAAGCCGTGCTGGTGGCGTGATGGTGTAGGAGTGCCCCTGAATGGTGAGCGTCGTGCCGTCGCGATGCAGGGCTTGCTGAACGGCGCGGGCTGGTTCGACAGCATCCAGCGCGGCACGAATCAGAAGTGGAAAGAGTGCTTTGGCACGCATCACCATGATTCAGAGTGCTGGCGTGGGCAAGATGTGTTCGCGTTGCAAGGCGGTACGCAGGGTGTCGAGTTCTGCTTCGGCGGCTTGCTCGCCCAGTTCAACCAGGCGGTCTACCTGACTGAAATCCAGGCTGTGGTCGGCGAAGACGCGCGGGTGGATGAACACGTCCACCATTTCGATTTGTTCGGTAATGATTTTGCGTTCCACCGTGTTGATGAGGCGCGAGATGGTTTGCAGCAGGTTGGGTTTTTCCTCGAACGAAGGCAAATTGGGGTCGGTTTCAGTATGGACGACGCTCGACCCAATGATGACATTGGCGCCACGTTCACGCAGGACACTGACGGGAAACGGGTTGACCACGGCGCCATCCACGAAGAAGCGCTCTTGGTAGCGCCACGGGTCGGCAATCACGGGAATACTCACGCTGGCACGAACTGCATTGGCGAGCGAACCACGGTCGAAGACGATTTCTTCGCCCGTTGCCAGGTCGGCGGCAACGACGAAAAGGGGGATCTTGGTGTCGGCAAAGGTTTTTCCATCGAACCAGTCTTCCAGCAGTTGGTAGGCTTTGTGGCCTTTGATGAGCCCCGAGAGGGGGGGGATGTTGATGTCCCAGTTACGCCATGTGTTGACCTTGGGCAACGTCTTGACGAATTCGGCAAGCTCATCGGCGTTGTATCCCAGTGCATAGAAGGCAGATACAAAGGCGCCGCCGCTTGTTCCCGCCAGCATGTCGATGGGCACGCCTTCACGTTCCAGCACGCGCAAAACACCGATGTGCGCTAGGGTTTTGCTGCCGCCGCTAGAAAGCGCCACACCGACTTGCCGCCCCGTCACGACGCGGGCGGTGTGAAGAATCGCATTTTTGTTGGTGGCGATGATCGAGAGTTCGCGGTTGCCTTGCAGGGTGAGCCAGGTGGGGGCCCCGCCAATCGCCACAACGTGGTCGGCGAGTTGGATGGATTTTTGGGCAACGGGTGTCCATTCGTCGGGGAGCAGCAGCAAAATGTGCCCGTATTGTTCAAGGAAGCGGCTGACGGCGTCGGTGAATGTTTGTGGCTCGTAATCGTCGATGTTCAAGGGGACGAGAACGGCGATGGGGTCGCTTCCTTCGGTGTAGTGTTCGGGCAGGTTGGGGATGTTGCGGGTGCTTGGGAGTGTCAGGAGCGCAGCAGGTGCGCCAGCGTAGGCAGCGATGGCGTGGGCAAGTTGCGCCAGCGCCTGTTCGTCGATGCCCCAGACGGCGGTGACGGGTTTTTTGCGTGGTGGCGCAGATTGGTGGCTGGTGCGCACCAGCCGTTGCCCAATTTCGCGCGTCATGTGCAGGGCCAGGTGAGGGTATTCGGCGAGCAAGGCGTCGAAATCTTGTTTGTGCAGGCTCAGCAGTTCCGCATCGATGATGACACGCAGCGTTGCAGAGCGCGGCTGTTC
>WFOS01000030.1 GCA_015487975.1 Ardenticatena sp. | reverse complement strand
TGGGGCGGAGAGAACGGGATTGGAGGCTGGGCTTATGCCGTGCTGGTGTTGGCCGCTTCTCGCGCGTGAGGGCTCACGAGGGGCATTCGGCCGCCGACACGCTGGGGGCAGGGCGGGGCCGCTGGTCCTGAGGCGCGACGCACCTCTGCCAGGTGCGTCGCGCCTTGAACGTCAGGCGTGCGTGCCTCTCGAGGTCAGGCGGGGGTGCGTTTGTATCCCTCGCTGCGCTGGCGCCGTCGGTCTGGAAACAGACGGGTGGTTGGTGGCTGAGGTGCTGCGTTTCGGGTGCCACACCGTCACGCCGTTGCTGGTGGCCTTGGGGGGGGAGAACGGGATTGGAGCGCTGGGCGTATGCCGTGCTGGTGTTGGCCGCTTCTCGCGCGTGAGGGCTCGCGAGGGGGGCCTCGGCCGCCGACACGCTGGGGGCAGGGCAGGGCCGCTGGGTCTGAGGAGCGACGCACCTGCCAGGTGCGTCGCTCCTTGAACGTCAGGCGTGCGTGCCTTTCGAGGTCAGGCGGAGGACGTTTGTTTGCAGCGATCTGGGGCGTTGTAGGGGAAAGAAGTGAACGCTCCTCCACGAGCGCGTGAGCATGCTTTGCATTTGGGAATTATGATTACGCACTTTTTTTGTTTCGAGCGCGAAAAAAGATAGTTTCGAGATAGATGGGGAGTAAGATAGACAGAGAGACCTGAACAAGGTGTGTAAAAAGGTCGTTGCATCCAAAGACGTTTCGTTTCCGAAGGGGGTCGGAGGGGCAACGTGCCTCTGCCCGTGTCGTCTCGTGAAGTCAACATGTGACGTGCAATCCAAAGGAGGCAGGTGGTTTATGGCACATGGACACTCTGCTTGGCGGCGCATATGGCGCGTGGGAGGACTGAGTGTATGGGGACTTGGCCTTCTTTTGAGCGTATTTTGGTTCAGTTTGGGCGCGATTGCCCATGCTCAGGGGGCTGCCCCAATCGTCGTTGCCATCGAAGCCAAGAGTGAAACGGGTGGTGTGTTGGCTGGGCAACCGATCAGCTTCACGATCACGATCACCAACACTGGCGAAAAGGTGTACAGCCTCGATGCGATTTCCTGGCAGCAAATTGGAGCCACAACGCTCCCAGGAGCGGCTTGTAACAACACGGTTCTGGGTGACCTTGCACCTGGGGCGGTGAAGTCATATTCATGTACGGAAGTGGCAGCCAATACCACGTTCCAGCAATGGGTCCGGGTCGAAGGAACGCGCGCCGACGGAACGTTGTTCCAGGTCGAAACCAATACCGATGTCGTTGTCGTTTTGCCTGTCTCGATCAGTGGGCGTGTGTGGCACGATACAGATGGTGATGGCATTCAAGCGAGTGGAGAATCGGGTATTGCCGATGTCGTCGTGCGCCTCTTTTCGACGACACGAGGATACATCACGGAAACGACGACCGCCGGCGTGAATGGGGCGTACGAATTTACCAATATGCTCCCAGATACGTATTTGGTCGATTTCGTGCCATCACTCCCAGGATACCGCTTCACCCGCCAAGACGCGGGGAGTGATGATGCAGTGGATAGTGATGCGTCGCCGACGACAGGGGCAACGGCATCTTTCACGCTGATGGGGGGGCAAAGCAAGGGAAACGTCGATGCAGGTTTGTATGAGCCGGCACGTGTTGTGGGGGCTGTGTGGGAGGATCGTGATGGCGATGGGCAGATCGATCCGAACGAGCCGGGTGTGATCTCGGCGACGCTCGAATTGCGCGACTCGGCAGGGACGAGCACGATTGCCATCACGAAGACGAATGCCTTGGGTGTCTTCGATTTTGGCTTGCTGGCACCGGGCGCCTACCAAGTGCGCCTTCTCCCGCCATCTGGGTATTATCTGCTGACGCCGACGAATGGAACGCGAGCAATCACGCTTACTGGTGGTCTTGTGCTTTCGAACACCAACTTTGCAGTGGCACGCCCCGTCTTGCGGTTTTTGACGGATACGTTGACGCTTTCGGAGGGAGGAACCGCCACAATCGAAGTCGAATTGCGTGATCGGCCATCTGGCTTTGGCGTTGTCACCGTACACGTTGCCAGTGTGGATGGGTCGGCGCTTGCGACGCAAGATTACACGCCTATTTCGACGACGCTTGTTTTCGACGTGGGTGAAACGCGCAAGACCATCCAATTGACGGCTGTGGACGACGAGGTCGCCGAAGAGGAAGAAGCCTTCCACCTGAGCCTTTCTTCCCCGACGAATGCCCGGCTGGAAGAACCAGCCACGCTTCGCCTGCTCATCGCGGATGACGATCCCTTGCCGGGTACGCCGCCAGTGCCGATTTGTACGGCCGATCGCATCCAATCTCCCGATGCCCCGGAAACAGCTGGCGAAGTGGATGTGCTCGATTTGCAAGCCGCGGCGAGCCGTTTGGGGCAAGCGCCCCTCTATCCCGAGCAGGATCTCGATGGTGATGGTGTCGTCGAGTTGTCGGATATTGGACTGCTTTCCCAAACATGGCGGCTGCGTTGTGATGGGCTCGAATTGGCCTGGGCCCAACAGACGAGCAATCAATCTCGCCAAATCTACCTCCATTGGCGTTGGGTAACGGGGAAGAACGACGTCACGACTCGTTTCGAGGTTTTGCGCCGCATAGCGGGCAGTGGTGCGTTCACGGTCGTTGGTGAGGCCGCCGCTGTCTCCGATGTGGCTGCCTTCCAGGCGCTCGTCCCGGCGGATATACGGGATATCGTCCGCAATGTAGAGTTGGCCGATTTGAACTTGGCCGATGATCAGGCGTTGTTGGACTACTTGACGACGCCCCAAAATAGCGCCCGGGTGATGGCGCTTGCCGAGGCGTATCCTGATATTGCTCGGGCGGTTGGGCTCGGGTTTCTCGATACGTCTGTGCCCGATTTGGAAACCGTCGAGTATTACGTGCGCGAAAAGAACAACGCCTCGTCGCCACTCTATGGGCCTATTGCAGTCAGTCCATTTGCGACGTTGAAAGCACCAGCGAACGTGCGTGAAGGCACGGTCTATACGGGCCCCTCCAATCTTGGTCTTGCGCCAAGTGCGCGCCCGATAACGGCGACGGAACGCTACCAGTGGGATGCTGCCCAGCTCTATCGCCGTGCGCATGGAACTGCCTTTTTGCTGTGGGATTTGCCGACGAAACCGACACCGAAAAGTGCGTCTGCCAATCCGTTCCAATTCGGTGGCACGAGTGTGGTGATTGCCTGGCCGGAAAATCCGTATGTGGCTGGCTACACCATTTACCGCAAGGGCCCTGCGACGGGGGACCAATGGCAACGGGTCAATCCCCTGAAAGTGGCGGATACACCCAGTGCGGGCTATCGCCTCATCCAGCCTGGTAAGTCCACGGACCCTGTGACGCAAGGTGCATTTTTCTACGCTGATCGCGTGATCGATCTGTTTGGCGACGTGGCGGCGACGCAGCCCGACCAGGTCTTTACTACATGGCAATACAAGGTGTGCCCGGTCGATTTGCTCGGCAATGAAGGGCCTTGCTCGGCGGCGGTCGATATTCCCGTGCGTGATCTCCTCCCGCCGTCTCCGGTCACCGATTTGCAGGTAAGCGCCGATGCGCAGCATACCCAATTGACCCTGACGTGGACGTACACGGCGACCGAGCAGAGCGAGCCGGTCACGTTCTATGTCATGCGCAGCCGTGATCCCGTTTCGCTGACCGAACCTGCTATCCTCGCCTCACAGCCGATTACCGACTGGGTCGATTTGACTCCCACAGGGCTTTCCTTGGGCAATGTGGTGACGATGACGTACACCTACACACCGCCCAAGCAGGGGCTCTATTGGTTCCGTGTGCAAGTACGGGACAATGCTGGCAACTGGTCGGCGCCGAGTGCCCCCGTCAAAGGTGGACTCTACCCGCGCCAGAAACCGCCGACGCCTGCGGTCTCGGATGTCGATCGGTGTATGGCGAATGGGTTGCAGGTTACGTTCGGTAACCTGCCTTCACAGGTGCGGCAAGTCATCGTCTATCGTTCGTTCGATCCGATTGTGGACCCCAATGCGCCAAACGTCCAGCTCATACAGCGCATCCAAGTGCTCAATGGCCAGGCCACATTTACGGAATCGTATCAACCGCCCATCGATACGTGGGTTTACTACAAGGTCGAGTATTTGGATGGCTATGGCAATGTCAGTGACCCGGCCACGTTCAAGGCGCGATTGTGTGCGCCGAATCGGCCAGACGCGCCAGAAGTGGAGAAGGGCGCGGCGCAATGGGATCCAGACACATTGACGTATCAGGTCCCATTGACCTATACCTTGCCGCCGACCGGTGTGGTCTCACGCACTGTGCGCACGTTGCGGCCGGGAAGTAGTGGGCTTACGACTGGTGTCCAGATTGTGCCGACCCAGACGGTGACCGTCCGAGGTGAACCTGGCGAAACGGTCAAGGTGGAGGCCACAGAGACCAATGACAAAGGGACTAGTCCATCCACAGTGCGGTGGGTGCGCAATGTCAACAATTTCCTGGATACCAACCGACACATGGCGAATCTGGGGCAACCGGTGGCCGTCGAATGGGTGCAAAATGCCACGCCACCCGCGGTGCGCGTTTCCATCCCGGCTCCCGCCGACCAAAATATACCCATTCCACTCGTGGCCCTCTTCCGCAAATCGAGTGCTGGAAACTGGCTGCAAGTGACGCCAGTCATGACACCCACCGGTATCATCTTCTACAAAAATATCACACCGACACTCGTCATCACCGACCGCGCCGACCTCGATCTGGGCGAAACGTACGATTACACCGTGTTGGCATTGAGTCCGAAGACGTTCGAAGTCTTGGGCTATTGGGGACCAACACGCCTGGGTGGCTACGCGGGTGGAACGGTGCTCAACATCGCGAGCAACACGCTGCCACCAGCACCGACGCTTCCCTGTGCCACCGGCTACGATATTCGCCCACCCTCCTTCTATGGCCCCAATGGTGAGGGGTGGTGGTTGGTGCCCAGTGACACGATTGCGCTGGCCGATAGTTGGTCTCTCCAAGTAACCAACTTCTACGATTACGATGGCAGCTGTGGCGGCATCGATCTCGCACCAGATGCCCTTTACGGTGAAGGCCAGCTCATCGATGCATATGGCAATCGCTTTTCGGCGACCTTCGTCGATATTGGGGCCGATATGTGGACGGGGACCCACCTCACGGGCACAATCGTCGTCGATCTCAATCATGTGGTGACCGACACATGGCGTCTGACGACCGAGGTCGAGAAGATCGCCTTCGAGCCAACTGGCTCCCAGGCACAAATCGTCGTTTCATTCCCAGAGAACATCAAGGTTGTCGATCCCGTTTTGGTCGAGCGGAGCAACCAGGTGCGCCTGGTTGTGGACAACCTCGATGCGTGGTACATGTTCGCACCGCTGGCGGTGGATACGACCGTGGGAACGCCATACTATGTCGTGGATGAAAATCTCCCCTGGTCGCTGCACACCGATTCGCTCCAATTCGCCTACGATACGCTTGCCTTGCAAGATCCTGTCACCGTCGAAGATCGTTTAGGCTATACACCGCCTCCCAATGGAACCCTTCCCTGGCCCGACAACAACCTCGGTTTCTTACGCCCTGGCGGCACACAGAACACGGGCTATGTTGGCAGTGGTGTCTTCGTCGATGTCAATGGTTTGCAGGGGGTCTTCGATCGGACGAACCCATTCACCTACGTGACGAGTTTCCCTGCTGGCGTCGAAGTGACCGCAATGGGGGGCGCTCAGATTTGGATCACGAATAGCCAAATCGGGCTTGGAAGCGTCTTGAACCAGGTCTCGGCACGTCTCGATTATTACAGCGAAGGCACCGACATCAGCTTCATGTCGCAAAAGAGCAAGTTGCTGCAAGTCGGAGAACGGACGCCGTTGCGCCAGATCATCCGCCTGGACATCACGCCATCGAATGGGGATGTCTTCATCGAAGATGGTGGGTTGTTCAGAACACCCGTGGTCGTCACACCAACCGAGATTACCTGGACGGGCGCCTATACCGTCTACACTGCAGGCCCCGGTGTGACGATGGAACTCTATGCGACTGCAGCCAGCTTCCCCGAAAATGGCAACGCGATTGGCTGGATGCGCCAGGCGGCAACCGTGCCAGCCCCAGTCGAAAACGTTTGGCGAAAGCTGGATGCCTATTACGCCCCCAGTGCCAAACTCGATCCGGGGTTGAACATCATTGGGCTCGAAGCCTGGGCGGCGTGTGATTGCTTTGCCCCCGCCACGTTCATGGATGTCGATCTCGATCTCTATGTGCGCCGAGGCGGCGTCAGTGGCAATTTCCGCATCAATGCCCAGAGTTTTGGCGAAATTCGCAACAAGTGGGGGTATTTGGTCACAATCAAAGAATACAACCTGCTTTTCGTGGACAATGCTGTGGTGGATGGGCAGGCGCGGCTCGATCTGCGGTTGCCGTATCCGAGTGATGTTGTCATTCCGTTGCGGTTCGGCCCCGATGGATTCGACGAGCGGGGATGCCCACGTGAGGGTGAGGTGGAGCAAGTTCAACCGTATGTTCACACCTATTGGAATTTCCGTGAGACGCCACGGACGGCACGCTTCGTGGAAATTGGTGGTAAGGGCAGTGGACGAAACGACCATGTCGTGGATTATCAGGCCAAATATCAGCAAAATACGGGGAAGACGACCGGTGCGCAGGACTTACCTGGTGCAATCTTGGTGCTCCGTGGAACGATCACCATCAGTGGGTTGGGGAAAACGACCACACAAAGCAGCGAAGTTGGCCGGGATATCGAAGTGCCGGCTGCTCATGACTGGTTCCCCAATGGTGATTACGGCGACATACGGCTCTATTTGCAAGGCAATAATGGCACGCATGACTTGCCAGATTATTTCCGCGTGAGTGGTGTGCCGTATGCCCTCTCGGATGTCAAGTTGAGCCGCTTCTATAGTGTGATGATGGATGAAGCCAGTCTACCTGACCCCGCTGGGGTACGGACCGACAAGGCGCTCAGCGATTTGCCGCCAGAAATCATGGATGACCAGGGGCGTATCACCGGGCAATCGTTGAAGCAGTGTGCGAATCGCAACAATGGTCGTGGCGCTGGCTGTGGGTTCATTCTGCTCGATGGAAATGGCGCTGTGGTGCACTTTGGTGAAATCGACCCCGGGGGGACGTCCTCCATGGTCAGCGTGGATGACCGCCCGGTGGGGCAGTGGCCAATTGTGACCAACGTGCGCGATGGAAAGAAGAGCCAGGCGCCAGCCAACGAGCAACGTTTGCGATGGGCGTATCCGATCGCCAACAAATATCTCGACGAGTACCTCCCGTTCAAGTTGATGGTCAACGATTTTGGTGGGGCGCTCGTGGGCATCAAGCCAGATGTGCCATTGCTGCCCGGTGGAGAGGTCCTGAAAAGTGATCTTGGTGTTGTGGTCACGGTGAACTTCACCGATACGCAAGGATTCCGCATGGACTTTGGGCTCTTTGCTGGATATGCGGCCAGCCAAGCAGGGATCCGCGCCTTGGCGATGAACCGTCCTGGCAAGAACAACGCCGGTATCGCCCCATACACGAAGTGGGATGATGTCAAGGAAGATGCGGCCAAATGGATGCAAAAGTTCGGCTATACGCTTGGCCCTGGCAAGCAGGACGATCCGTTGGACTTGGCCAAGTCGGTTTGGACGGCGTGGGGCACGGATACCTATACACGCACCTTCCAAATCATCGAACCGAAAGTACGGGCCTTGAAGGGGAAAGAAGCCTATGGGATCACGGGGATTCAATCTGGGCAGGTGCTCAAACAAGCCAATGCAACGCTGGCCACAGGGATGGGGCAGGTCATTTTCGAGATAGCCGGTGGTGACTTCCGACTGGTCAACATCAAGTTTGGGACCTTGCTCGACGTGCGCACACCCGACTCTGGGCAGGGGCAGAAGACGAAGAAAGCGAACCAAGCGTTGTTGCACGTCGATTGGCTCACCCTGGAAATCAACCGTGATGGTGAGATCGTCATCATCGGAAAGAACGTGAGCACCTCGCTCACCGGTGATCTCGATGTACGTGCCGATGTGCTCCTGATCATTGGCACGGGAGTGGGCAACGAACGGCTCGAGGGTGGTGTCACCGTCGCCCAACTCAAAATGACGGATGTCACGTTCCGCAATCTGGGGGCTGTCTTCGGGGCTGGGCGGCTCAATTACGCCCCCATTGCGTACCTCGGGTTGAAAGGGGAAGGTTCGTTCAGTAGTGGTTTCACGGTTGGTGGTGCGTTGCTCTTTGGGTTGATCAATCCGCAGAGCAAAGTCTTGCGCGAAATTGGCTTTAGCGACCTGCTCAACAGCATCAGCAAAGATACGGGAGGAAGCGCTGGCCCACCCCAACGCCCGTTCGGTGGTGTGTATGCGCAGGTGTATGGCGATTTCCCTGTCTATGACAATGGCTGCCTTGTCAAAGTCTCTGCTGGGATCGAATTGCGCGGCTGGTACTTTGCGCCCCTCGATGGAGGGTTGCCCGTCTGGGGAGGCTTCTTGCGTGGCAGCGTGACCGGGACGGCGATTTGCCTCGTCCATGCCAAAGGGGAATTGACGCTCGTTGTCGAGGGCGTGCGTCCCAATGCCCAATCCATCGGGAAGCAGGTATGCGCCAAGACCGACGAGAATTGCACGGCATTCACCGGTCAGCTATGGGTCGCAATCGGCTTGTTTGCCTGTGAACCCCAAACCTGGCGTGGATGGGACAAGCGGTGGTGGAACGACGATGGGTGTTGGCAAGCAGGCGCGTTCATCCAACTCGCCTATATCGATCAACCACCAGCGAATACCGAAAAATGGGCGGCAACGTTCAAGATGGATGCCGAATGAAGGGGCGTGCAACAGAAGGCAAGTGAGGTCGAACGATGAATCGCACCAACTGGATGAAAAGGTTCGCTCTTCTGTCGGTGGTTGTTGTGATGGCCTTCGTGGTTCCGCATGTGCGTGCGTATACCCGCTCCATTTCCGAGTTTGACGACGAGCGGCAGGGGCCGGTTGCTCTCGCTCGTATGCGTGAGGCGGCAGCGCCAGCGAGGTCATCGCCTTCCGAGGTGGTGAGGAAAGCGCTTCCGCAGAAACGGACACAACCAGATGGCGGGCCCCTAGTCCGCACGGTGTTGATTGGTGGGGATGGAACGTCCATTCAAGTCGCGGTTCAGGTGGAAAATATGACGAACTTGGCGGCCTTCGACGTCGATGTGAACATTCTCGGGGATGTGGTGCGGTGGCAGGAAGGTACACTGGGGGATTTTCTGGCGCTGACGGGGCGCACGGTTTACACCATGGGGATGCAAATCACCGAGTCGGGAGCGACGTTTCCAGCAGCCGCTTACACGACGGGCGACCAATCGGGCGTGGATGGCAGCGGTACGCTCTTGACACTCGATGCCTCTGTCGAAGCCGAGGGTATAGGCTATCTGGTCTTTGGTCGCGCACTCTTCGGCACGCCCAATGGCGATCCTATCATCGTCTCACGCGAAGTAGACGCTGTGCAGGTTCAGTCGATACACAAGGGCTGGAATCTTGTCGCGCTCTGTCCTGATGTGAGCGGACAAACCATATCGGATGTCTTCCGGACAATCGACGGGCAGTACGATGCGTTGCTCGATGCCAATCAGCAAACACCAACGGTGCTTACCGGCGGTAGTGGCGTTTGGGTGCGGGGAACGAATAGTGTGGCGACGCGCCTGACGACCTTGGGCGTTGCACGCGATGCCACGGCGTCTCTCGCGTTGTCGCCTGGATGGCAGTTGGTGGCTTACTGTGGTGAAGCAACCCTCGCGCTAGACGAGGCCTTGGCGAGCATCGCTGGTCAGTATGATCGTGTCATTGGCCTCTCAGGTGCGTACGATCCCCAAGTGGGGGCGGCCTACCAGACGTTGACACAGCTCACGCCCGGCGATGTCATCTTGTTGCACATGACCGAGCAAGCCTTTTTGCGCTTTCCTGCCTCGGGAGACGCGGGGCAGGTGGTGCAGAACGATTGTCCTGCCATTGCGCCCACACCGTACATGTCCTTGCTTTATGGGGACGTGACCTGGAATGGGGCGCCACCATCAGCGGGCATGCGCATCGAAGCCTTGAACATCGATGATGAGGTTGTTGGATGTGCTGCCACGGATGACGCCGGCCGCTTTGGATTGATGACGTTGTATGGCCGTGATGAGGCAGCGGGTATCCCGGGGTATGCCCCGAACGAACCGATTCGGCTCCGTGTCGGCACGTGTGTCGTGGAAAGCACGTTGCTCTGGCAAGATGATCGCACGCCGCATCGAGTGGACATTGCTGGAACGGACCAAGGGTGCGAGATCACCGTGCGCGAGAATCGAACGTTTTTGCCGTTTGTCGTGCGGTGAGTGGAGCGTGTCAACGCGGCCGTTCATGGAGGGGCGATGCACCTCCCGTTCTCCCCGCCCCACGGTCACCAGCAACAGCGTGACGGGGTGGCGCCCGACACTCAGCATCTTGGCGTCCATTCCCCCGTCTGTTTCCAGACCGACGGCGCCAGCGCAGCGAGGGATACAAACGCACCCCGCCTGACCTCGAGAGGCAAGCACGCCTGACGTTACTTCGAGGAGCGACGCACCTGCCAGGTGCGTCGCTCCTCCTGAAGGCGGCGTTCTCCAGCGGTGAGTAGGCGTTCCAAGGCCCAGCGGCCCCTGCCCTTCCCCCAGCGTGTTGGCGACCGAGGCCCCCTCGTGAGCCTCATGCGCGATAAGCGGCCAACACCAGCACGGCATAGGCCCGGGTGTTCCAATCCCGTTCTCCCCGCCCCACGGTCACCAGCAACAGCGTGACGGGGTGGCGCTCGACACTCAGCGCGTGGACCGCTTCCTGCAATCTGCGTTCGGCCTTGGGCTCACTTCTCATAAGGAGGTTTTCAAGGTACGACGCACCCGCCAGTTGCACCGCACCTACTCGCCCTGATTGGTGCCATCTTCGTTGGAAGGTTGATTTCGTGTAGCCATTTACCTACACAAACAACACAAGAAACAGAAAACAGACAAAACACCCGCCAATGCCACCACAGCCAAAATTGTGCTATACTCTGACAAAGCCAACATCACAAGCAAAAGCGGAGAGAAACAAAGATGAGCAGCATCGAAAAAGATCCTTACGCAAGCATCGATGTCATCGTCGTCGGCGGGGGATTGGCAGGCTCGGAAGCCGCCTGGCAACTTGCCCAACGTGGCGTACGGGTCGCACTGTACGAAATGCGCCCCGTCAAATCAACCCCTGCCCATGTCACCGACCGACTCGCCGAACTCGTTTGTAGCAACTCACTCGGCGCACAAATGATCGACCGTGCCTCAGGCCTCCTACAAGAGGAAATGCGCCGCATGGGATCACTCATCCTCTCTGCCGCCAGCAAAGCCGCCGTACCAGCCGGCGGGGCACTGGCTGTGGACCGCGAAGTCTTTGCCGAAACCGTCACACGCTTACTCAGCGAACACCCACTCATCGAGATTCGGCGTGAAGAAGTCACACACATTCCCACGGAGCGCCCAACCATCATTGCTACCGGACCACTCACAAGCGAAGCCCTCGCCGAAGACATCAAACGAATCACCGGCGAGGAGTACCTCTACTTCTACGATGCCATGGCTCCCATCGTCGAAGCCGACTCCATCGACATGACCATCGCCTTCCGCGCATCACGCTACGGGCGTGGCGAACAAGAAGAAGGCGACTACATCAACTGCCCCATGACAGAGGAAGAATACAAAGCCTTTGTCAAAGCACTGCTCGAAGCCGAAACCATCGAACTGCGAGACTTCGAACGTGAAGACCCCAAATTCTTCGAACGTTGCCTCCCCATCGAAGAAATGGCACGCCGCGGCGAACAAACACTTGCCTTCGGCCCAATGCGCCCAGTCGGCTTGATCGACCCACGCACCGGCAAACAACCTTACGCCGTCGTACAACTGCGCCAAGACAACATCGCCGGCACACTCTACAACATGGTTGGCTTTCAAACCAACCTGAAGTGGGGCGAACAAGCCCGCGTTTTCCGCATGATCCCAGGCTTGCAAAACGCCGAATTCGTGCGTATGGGACAAATGCACCGAAACACATTCATCAACGCCCCAGTCCTGCTCGAACCAACCATGCAATTCCGAAAACGCCCGGACCTCTTCTTCGCAGGACAAATCACAGGTGTGGAAGGCTACGTCGGCAACGCAGGCACCGGCCTTGTCGCTGGCATCAATGCCGCACGCCTCGTACAAGGGAAAGCCCCCATCGTGCTCCCACGCGAAACCATGCTGGGCGCACTCTGCTGGTACGTCACCCACGCCGATCCCAAGGAGTTCCAGCCTATGAAGGCCAACTTTGGCATCTTACCACCACTACCACACCGCATCCGCAACAAACGCAAACGCAACACAGCCTACGCCAAACGAGCACTAGAAACACTCGAAAAAATCCTGCTTGAGATCGAACCGGTCCCAACAGACACCATTATGACACACCAGAAAACCACCACACCACAGGAGTAAACCAGTGCGGCTCATCAGCCTACTACTCTTCATCCTCAGCCTGGCAACTGCTTGCCAGGCTCCTTCTTCCTCTCTACCCAAAAACGAATTCAATGGAGAAAACGCCCTTGCTCTGGCCAACCAGCAATGCACCTTTGGACCACGCCCAACCGGCTCACCTGCACTCGAACGCACACGCTCTTGGCTCGAAGAACAACTCAATGCCACCGGATGGAACGCGACCGAACAACGAGGAACCTTTCGCGGCATGGAGATCGTGAACATCGTTGCCACACGTGGCACAGGTCGTCCAATTCTGATCGGTGCCCACTACGACACCCGCCCTATGGCCGACCAGGACCCCACCAACCCGAATGGCTGGATTCTCGGCGGAAACGATGGCGCAAGCGGTACCGCCGCTTTACTCGAACTTGCGCGCACGCTCGACATTCCCGAAAATCTGCAAGTGCAACTTGCCTTCTTCGACGCCGAAGATAGAGGCAACATCGATGGCTGGCCGTTTTCTGTGGGAGCGGAGCAGTTTGCCGCCAACCCGCCGACACCACGCCCCGAAGCCGTCGTCATTCTAGACATGATCGGCGATCGAAACTTGCAAATCTACCGTGAACGCAACTCCGATCCCAAATTGACCGACGTCCTATTCGACATTGCCAACGAACTCGGCTACCTCAACAACGGTTTCTACAACGAACCACGCTGGACCATCATCGACGACCATCTCCCCTTCATTCGACGCGGCATCCCTGCCGTCGATCTCATCGACTTCGACTATCCGGTATGGCACACCATGGAAGATACCTGCGAGCAGCTCAGCGCTGAAAGCCTGCACAAAGTCGGACGTGTCGTCGAGACATGGATCGAACGCGGTGCCCCCATTACTCCTGCCCCATGACACCAAAAAGCCCCCCACCAGAATTGAGTGGAGGGCCAACCACTCAAACGTCTATCCAGCCAATGGCTCCACTGCCACAGCACACACCTTGTAGTCGGGAATCTTTGCTTGCGGGTCCAACACATCGATCGTCAATTCGTTCGCAGCAGCCTCGGCAAAATGGAAGGGAATGAAGACCACACCACGCGGCGAACGCACCGTCACCGCTACACGCACCACAATCTCACCACGTCGCGAGCGCACACGCACAGAATCGCCCATCTTCACACCCAGTCGCGCAGCATCGTCAGGGTGAATTTCCACTGTTGCTTCGGGATAGGCATCATCCAGCTGGGACCGTCGCGTCAACGTACCACCATGCCAGTGATAGAGCACTCGCCCCGTCGAGAGAATGAACGGATACGCTTCATCCGGTAGCTCCGCCGACGGGCGATAACGCAAAGGTACGAACTGCCCCCGCCCTCGCGGGAACGTCTCGGTAAACAAATACGGCGTTCCTGGATGGTCCGACGTTGGACATGGCCAATGCACACCGCCCTCACGTGCAATACGCTCATACGAAATGCCACGAAATGGCGGTGTCAAACGCGCCATCTCTTCCCAAATCTCTTCAGGAGAAGAAAAAGCAAACCCTGCGCTACGCGTACGACCCAACTTCTGCTCAACACGCTGCGCCAAATCACACAAAATCACCCAATCGTCCCGCGCTTCACCTGGCGCAGAAACCGCTCGCCGAATACGTTGCACACGCCGATCCGAATTCGTAAACGTCCCATCTTTCTCTGCAAAACTCGTTGCCGGCAAAATCACATCGGCATACGCCCCTGTTTCATTCAAGAAAATATCTTGCACCAACAAGAAGGGGAGATTCTCGACAATGTGCCGCGCATGACGCAAGTTTGGCTCACTCATCATTGGGTTTTCACCCATCACATAGAAAGCCTCGATATCACCAGCCTCAGCAGCAAACGCCATCTCCATTGTCGTCAACCCAGGCGTAGGATTGAGAGAAACACCCCATGCCATCTCGAACTGCTCACGCACAGACGCATCATCCACACGCTGATAGCCTGGAAACACATTCGGCAACCCACCCGAATCAGAGCACCCTTGCACGTTGTTTTGCCCACGCAGCGGGTTGAGTCCCGTCCCAGGTCGGCCAATATGCCCCGTCAGGAGTGCTAGATTGGCCAACGCGAGCGCATTCTCGGTGCCATGCACACTTTGGCTAATGCCCATGCCCCAATAAATCGCACCCGCCTGCGCCGTAGCGTAGAGCCGCGCCGCTTGGCGAATCGCCTCCGCCGGTACACCGGAAATCTGCTCAGCCCATTCCGGTGTACACTCCAAAATAGCACAAGCATATTCATCGAACCCTTCCGTGCGAGCCTCGATGAACTCGCGATTGTAGAGCCCCTCGGAGACAATCACCTGCGCCATTGCCTGAAACACAGCCACATCGGTCCCAGGACGCTGACGTAGCCACAATGTCGCAAAACGAGTCATCTCGATGCCACGCGGGTCAACCACAATCAACTTCGCACCATTGTGTACCACGGCTTGGCGCATGAAGGTACTGATAACCGGATGCGTTTCCGTTGTATTCGAACCTGTGACGACGAAGACATCCAGGTCTTTCATCTCGGCAATCGAATTCGACATTGCTGCCGAGCCAATCGCCGTCTGCAATGCCACCACCGAGGCCGCATGGCACAACCGCGCGCAGTGATCGATGTTGTTCGTGCCGAGTACAGCACGCACGAACTTCTGAAACACGTAGGTATCTTCGTTGGTTGCCTTCGCCGAACAGAATGTGCCAATTGCATCACCCCCGCGCGTGCGCACGATCTCGGCCAATCGCTCTGCCGCCAAATCCAGCGCTTCGTCCCACGTTGCTTCTCGAAACCCATCTCGCTCAACTGGCCGACGTGGCAAAACGCCCAAATCCTTGCGAATAAGCGGCTTGGTCAAACGAGAGGGATGATGCACAAAATCGGTGCCAAAACGCCCTTTGACACACAACCGCCCCTCGTTCGGCGCCACATCGAACGGCGCACTGACGCGGAAAATACGCCCCTGGTGCACATGCAAATCAACCTGACACCCGACACCACAATACGGGCATGTCGTCCGAACGACTCGTTCAGCTACAAGCATACGCGCCCCTCCTCATCTTCAATCCCCACTCGCCAATCTCCCATCTCCAACCACTCCACCACCCCTGTTCCCAAATGATACAATGCAGGCACAATCACCAACCGCCCATCAGCCACTGCTTGTGCCAAAATCTCACTTCGTGCAGGCAACGTCGCCGCCACACGACGTACATGAACAGCAACGATGTCATCCACAGAAGATGTTTCAGCTGCTTCGACCGATGGACGAATGGCATCGACAAGCGCCCCCAATGCTGGCGTCGGTCGGGCTGCCTCGATGGCTGCCCGCACCGCGCCGCATTGTGTATGCCCTAGCACAACAAGCAGCGGCGTTTGGAGCACCAGCACTGCGTATTCGATACTTGCCAACGCATACACGTCAGGAATGTTGCCCGCGCTCCGTACGACGAACAGATCCCCCAACCCCTGATCGAAGATGACTTCTGGCGGTACACGCGAATCAGCACACCCGAGCACCACAGCCCTGGGCGTTTGCCCTCGCGTGAGGGCCATGCGTGTTGTCTCATCCTGGCGTGGATAACGCATCTTCCCTTCGACAAAACGCTGATTGCCTGTTCTCAATGCTTGCAACACGCTCTGGACACGTTCCATTGTTTGCAATCTCCCTATCTCCCCGTCTCCAATCTTCCTTTCCGACGCTGCTTTTCCTCACGAAGCAACGCCATAGGCACCCCACGTTCGAGCAAGTACTCATCCATCCCCTTCAATGCACCCGTTGGACAAACGCCCACACAATTCCCGCAGAACACACATGTGGTCTCAGGCATGGGGGCATCGAAGAAAGTGGTAATGCGCGTATGGAACCCACGTCCGCCCAATGTCAGCGCATACGTAAATTGCATATCGTCACCGCATGCTTGAACACATCGCCAACAGAGAATGCACTTCTCGTACTCACGCACGTAGAAGGGATTATCATCGTAAAAGGGGGCTTCACGCCACACACCATCAACAAAACGCTGCGGATCAACGCCCAACTCGGCGTCATAACGTGCCACATCCGGCGTTTCGCTGAGATCCACTGCCGAGTGCAACAATTCCAGAATGGTGCGCCGCGCTCGCTGGACACGTTCGCTCGCTGTATGAATCACCGCCCCTTCGCGCACTTGCGCAACACACGCCGGGACCAATGTGCGCGCGCCCTCCCACTCGACGACACAAAGGCGACAAACAGTCGGGGGTGTCATGTGAGGGTGATAGCAGAGACGAGGTATCTGTATGCCCAGGCGTTCGGCCGCTTGCAGTAGAGTGGTGCCCGCTGGCACTCGAACAACTTGCCCATCGATCGTCAATGTGATGCTTGACATAAAACGCTCCTTATGTGTACAATCGAATCCAGCTTTCAATAGCCGCTGATGCCGTCTGCCCCAGGCCACAAATCGAAGCGTCACGCATTGTCGCTGCAAGGTCCCCAAAACGAGGCATATCTTCTGCCAACACACGCCCGGCGGCATGCCAGCGCTGCACCATTTCCCACTGACGTTGTGTTCCCAACTGGCAGGGGTAGCACTTTCCACATGACTCATGCGCAAAGAAACGTCCAATGCGTGCCAGCACATCCAGCATGGGCACCCGCTCATCGAACACCATGACCGCACCAGACCCCAATGTCGCCCCCATGGACCGCAATGCCGAAGGCGTGAGCGGCGTATCCAGCGCATCCAGCGGCACGAACGTGCCCGCTGCACCACCCAGCAAAATTGCCTGCACCGCACGCCCATCCGCAACCCCACCAGCCATCTCCAACAACGCCCGCAACGTGGTCGTCATTGGCGCTTCGTACACACCAGGGTGAGCAACATTCCCGCTGACACAGAACAATTTTGGTCCGGGCGCATCTTCGCTTCCAATACGGCGGAACCAAGCTGCACCGTGTCGCACAATATGCGGCACATTGGCAAGCGTCTCCACGTTGTTGATGACCGTTGGCTTGCCAAACAACCCTTTTTCGGTTGGGAATGGCGGCTTTTGGCGTGGCATCCCTCGCTTCCCTTCGATGCTTTCGAACAGCGCCGTCTCTTCTCCGCAAATATAGGCACCTGCCCCACGCCGTACTTCGATATCGAAGGCAAATCCGCTTCCCAAAATATCCTCGCCAAGATAACCAGCCTCACGTGCCTTGGTGATAGCCATCTGCAAACGCTCGAACGCCAGGGCATACTCTCCCCGTACATAGATGAATCCCTTTTGGGCACCAATGGCATACCCAGCAATCGTCAACCCTTCGATGATTGCAAAGGGATCACCTTCCATCAACACACGGTCTTTGAACGTTCCCGGCTCGCTTTCATCAGCATTGCAGACGACGTAGCGCGTTCGATCCGACTGATGCGCAGCACTTTCCCACTTCACACCCGTTGGAAAAGCGGCCCCGCCACGCCCAAACAATCCGGACGCCTTCACCTCGGCGATGACAGCCCCAGCCCCTATCTGCAATGCACGCTGCAACGCTTCGAAACCGCCATCGGCTTCATAGGCTGCCAGGTCGTGTGGGGCGCACCGCCCCACACGGCGCAGCAAAATACTGCGTTCGTCCCCCACTACTTGTGGCAGTGGCGCCACTTCGCCATTCAGCAGCACCGTCTCGACAGCCGATGCAGCAACGTTGCCCACAGGAACGAGCCCCCGCAACGCCGCCGGCGCACGGTCACACTGCCCTAGGCAGGGATGCACTTCGAGCGTAAACCGCCTATCAGGCGTCGTCTCACCAGGCTGAATCCCCAGCAAGCGGCTACACGTTGCAACAATGTCGGCACTCCCGCGGGCGAAGCAGGCCACATCATCGCACACACGCAGGACCATCTCGCCGGTAGGTGTGGGGTAAAGCAGGGCATAAAACTCGACGACACCATACACGTCGGCCAGTGGCACATGCAAGGCCTCGCCAACAGCAACGCATGCATCAGGGGGAAGCCATCCGAGGCGCTCCTGCACATCGATCAGGCAAGGAAGAAGCCCAGCGCGTCCGTAAGGTTGCCAGCGGGCAAGAATGTCATCGAGCGGATACGTGACGGGTTCGAGCATCTGTTCCTCCCGGTGGTTCTTCGATGGGGAGATAGGCACAGTATACGAGAAGGGCTTGTGGAAGACAAGCCCCAAAATCTCTGGTGATTACCCAGATCTCTGCACGGCGAGTGAAAGGGGTGAGCAAGGGATACAAACGCACCCCGCCTGACCTCGAGGGGCACGCACGCCTGACGTTACTTAAGGTGCGACGCACCTGCCAGAGGTGCGTCGCACCTCCTGATCTGATCTCCATCGGTGCGCACGCGTTCCAGGGACCAGCACCCCCTGCCCCCAGCGTGTCGGCGGCTGAAGGCCCCCCTCGTGAGCCCTCATGCGCGATAAGCAGCCAACACCAGCACGGCATAGCTCCAGGCGCCCCAATCCCGTTCTCCCCGCCCCACGGTCATCAGCAACGGCGTGATGGTGTGGGACC
>WFOS01000029.1 GCA_015487975.1 Ardenticatena sp. | reverse complement strand
AGTTAGAATTCACAAAAAGCGATGAGTACAAATGTACTCATAAATTGAGTACACGTGTACCTATACAAACGCATTTCAAGTTGCTATACTGTGTATGCACACCTACCCCCACAGGGAAGAACGGGGGACGAAAACAGGAAACACCTCCTGTAAACCGCCGCAAGGCAACTCTCCGAAAAAAGGGCTCGCAACCAATTCGTCACCGTTCTTCCCTCCCCCCCCTCCAACAGCAAACGCCCCCGTTGCTGGGGGCGTTTTTCGTTGGGGCTATTTGGTCTGTTCAAGAGACTCGCGCCCAATATGCCCGTACCAGCGCACGAAACAGTGTGTTGTGGCTCCCATGCCCTAAGCGGATAGCTTCAGCCTATTCGGGGAACGGACTGAGGGAGCGATGTTCTGCTCCCCGAGCCTCGACCGGATGGTGCAGTTCCTTGAGCAGGGAGAGGCCCCGTGCCCAGCGCGTAGTCTCCGTGGGCTCATGTATGGCATCTGTGGCCGTGTGCTTCTGTACGATCTCGGCTGCCTTGCGCAGGAAGGATCTGTCCAGGGGCAGATGGGGTTCGTAGGCACCGCGTAGCAGGCGGCACATCTCCACCAGCGTCCGAGGGTCATCGTCGGCCCTCCGGGGTATCAGGGTGGTCGTCGTCATTGGTCTCGCCCCCACGGGGGTGGGTGCGGTCGTCTTTCTGCAACATGCGCCACAGGTCGCGGGCCATGGGGTCCGGCCCAACGGCACCGGGGTTGTGGCGGTCGATGTGCCAACGCAGGGAGTTTTCGGCAATGTAGCGCCGGATAGCATTCAACGCGCGTTCGTTGCGGATGATGTGTTCGTAATAATTTCGTTGCCAGACGGGCATGCCGGGGGTGCCACGGCGGGCGTTGATGCGTTTGGTGACGGCGGATTTGAAACCGGCAATGAACGATCCCAACGAACGGGCCGCCGGTCCCCGGGGGCGTAGGAGCGACCGGCCGGTCGCCCCTACATGGTTGGTCGTCCCCACATCGTCTACAATCCAAATAATCCCATGCACGTGGTTGGGCATCACCACAAATTCGTCGGCAAACAATTCAATTTCGGCGCGGATTTCCGCCGAACGAAACCATTCATCCCGCACAATCTGCCCCCATTCGTTCAACACCATGTTTCCATCCACCACGCGCCCGAACAAATGGGCGCGCTGGTGCGTGCAGATGGTGACGAAATACGTGCCCGGCTGTGTGTAATCGTACCCCTTCAAACGGATGGAACGACGACGATGGCGTCTCGGTTCGTACTCGCTCATACTTCCCAACCTCCAATACCTGCAAGATTTCGGCCAAACGACGGTCGGCTTCGGGACGCTCTTCTTCCGCCTCACGCAGCCGCACCACCGCTTCTTCCAGTGGTAAAGCATCTTCCTGCTCGTTAGTCGCCACATAGCGACTGGGCGACAAGTTGTAATCGTTGCGGGCCGCTTCGTCGCTGGTGATGATGACCGACAGCCCTTCTTCCTCATCCTCGAAGGCGGGGTGGCGCATGGTGTCGCCCAATCGGATGTCTGTCTCGATGTCGTGGGTGACGGCGTTCATACGGGCCATGGCGAAGGTCGTGGGGGTGATCGCCTGGCCGTTCTCCTCCACACCATGGGTTTCCAGCAGGCGCAGTAGGTACTCGTAGGCCCGGCCCAGAATGTCTAGCTCTACGTTGCGCAGGCCCAGGCGATGACGGGACAAAAAGAAGAAGTACCCTGAAAATCGATGCCACCAAGTCTATACCGCAACACCACCTTCGTCAACACCCCCGATTGGCGAGCGCCACCGACTGGCTATACTTTGCCCTCGCATTCGAGTATCTCACAAGGAGGCGTTTTCCATGCACCGTTGGGCTTTTCTCATGCTGACACCAATCATCCTGCTGGCGCTCAGTGCCTGCGCCGAGACAAGCGCGCAACCCTCTTCACCCATCGCTGTGGCATCGGCCACACCGAGACCATCACGCCCCACCAGCACGCCGGTGCCACCCACCGCCACTCCCAGCCCGACACCAACCAGCACGCCCACGCCGACCCACACCGCAACACCAACCAACACGCCCACGCCGTCACCTACGCCAACGCCAACCCCCAACGCAGATGGAGAATTCGTCCACATCGTGCAGCCGGGCGAATCCATCTGGAGCATCGCCGAAACCTGGCGCGTGTTGCCC
The DNA here is from genome assembly GCA_015487975.1 of Ardenticatena sp. GTDB lineage: Bacteria > Chloroflexota > Anaerolineae > Ardenticatenales > Ardenticatenaceae > Ardenticatena. The sequence goes on along the minus strand of WFOS01000029.1, from coordinate 29,362 downwards.
AGCCAACTCCTCTCGTACAACCACATTTCCGCCGGCGATGTTCAGCCAGGGCGCGAGATTCGTATTCCCATGACGATGCTGGCGCAACCCTACCAGGGGAACCAGGGTGTCGTGCTGACCACGCCTATCGCGCCGACCGAAGAGCCCGACCGCGTGGTGCTGGGTCCCATGATGCACGATTGGCAAAAGTTGAATAACTGCGGTCCTACCACAACGGCCATGTTTCTGAGTTATTTTGGCATTCACGTTACCCAATTCGATACCGCGGCATTCCTCAAACCCAATCCTCGCGACCGCAATGTCAGCCCTGGCGAAATCGCGGCCTATCTGCGCCAGCAAGGGTTCGAGGTGTTCGTGGGGCTCAACGGCGACATTGCCCTGTTGGAACGACTCCTCCAAGCCGGTTTTCCGGTGATTGTCGAACAGTGGTTGCAATACGATGGTGGGATGGGGCACTACCGCGTGGTACGAGGCTTCGATCGCACGAAACAGGAGATTCTGTTCAACGACAGTTTTCTAGGGCCCGATATCTGGTTTACCTATGCCGACTTCCTGCGCGATTGGGCCTACTACAACAACCTCTACATCGTCGCCTACCGACCTGAACAAACTGACCTTGTTCGCTCCATCATCGGCGAAGATTGGGAACCAGCCGCGATGTGGACCCGTCTTGCCAGCGACATGGAAGCCCGTGTGGCGCAAACACCTGACGATGCGCTGGCGTGGTACGGGTTGGGGGAAGCCCGCTTGCGGCTCGGTGATCCGCAAGGTGCCGTGGAAGCCTACGAACAAGCCATTGCCATTGGCTTGCCCTTCCGCTATCTCTGGTATCGGTATGGGTATCTCGAAGCACTCAATCTGGTGGGGCACTATGAGAAGGTGTTGCAGGTGAGTGATGAGATCCTTGCCAGCATGGAGATGAGCGAAGACATCCGCTATCAACGGGCGGTGGCACTCAAAGCCTTGGGGCGTATCGATGAAGCCCGCGCCGAACTGGAAAAAGCGCTCGAAGAGCATCCTGGATTTGGGCCTGCGGCGGTGCTTTTACAATCACTTGGTGAAGAGTGACCCCATCAGGCGCAAAAAAAAGCGGCAGACAATCGGTCTGCCGCTTTTTTCTGTTCGAAGACGCTCAGACTGTTTGTTGTGTCTGGCGGTACACATGCCACATGCGCTGAAACGCTGTTACGTTGGTGAAAATAGCCAGGATAACAAGCACAGGTGTCAACAGGTTGAAGAGCAATGCCAGCACTAGCAGCGCAATCCGCTCGAAACGCGTGAGCAGCCCCACTTTGCATTCAACGCCAATACCTTCGGCACGAGCGCGCGTATAACTCACCATGATGCTGCCGACGATTGCCGCATACACGAATATGGCTTCCACGTGCGCTCCCTGTTGCATGTACCACCAAAGCAAGCCGCCGTACAGTGCGGCTTCCGCATAGCGGTCAAGTGATGAATCGAGAAACGCACCAAAGGGTGTGACACGGTTGGTATAGCGAGCCAGCCCACCATCCAGCGCGTCGAACAGCGCCGTCACAATGATGAGCATGCCGGCCACGCGGAACATGCCCCGTGCCAGCAACAGGCCCACACTGCTCACCAGGAGAAAGCCAACCACCGTCAACTGGTTGGGCGTTATGCCGCTTTTGGCGAGCAGAGCAGCCACGCTATTCACAATCCCGCGGGTTTGCCCCCGCAACCACTCACTCAACATAGGTTCCTCCTCATGTGCGGCTGATCATTCACGCCGTACCGGCGTCGCAGCAGCCAGCAACTCGGTGTAAAACGCTTCGATTTCAGCAGCCACAACCGTCCAGTCGTAGCGGCGGCTGGTTTCACGGCCAGCTGCGCCATACCGCCGACGGGTGTGAGGGTCGTTCAACAAACGCACCAACGTCTCAGCAAGCGCGTGCTCATCGCCAGGCGGGACGAGTTCGCCTTGCACTCCGTGTTGCACCACAGACCGATAGCCGGAAATGTCGCTTGCCACAACCGGCACCCCAGCCGCCATTGCTTCCAGCAATACAATACCGAAACTTTCGAATCCGACACTTGGCGCACAAAACAGCGTTGCTGTGCGATACCAGCGGGGCAACTCTTCGGTCGGCACATAGCCTACAAACCGCACACCATGCACGCGGTAGTGGCGAATGTACTGCACATAGGGCACGGTTTCTTCGCGCTGAAAGCCCCCCACTACCACGAGCTGCGCATTCGGCACCTGCGTTTTGACATGGCGAAACGCCCGCAACAGATGGCGGAACCCCTTACGTTCTTCCAGTCGCCCCACAAAGAGAATCACCGGCCCCTGTTGCCGGTATGTCTCGAAGGGGTGAATGGCCGGGTCGGCAAATGTCGCCCATTCGATGCCATTGGGAATGATCCGGTATTCAGCCGGAAAGTAGGCGGCGATGTACTCACGTGCGGCTTCGGAAACGGCGATGCGTCCGTGCAGGGCATCTAGATAGCGGAACAGGGGTTTGCCAAAATCGAACGCCATGTTTTCTTCGCGGTAGGCGTGAAATGTTCCCACGAGAACACCACGGGCGTAGCGCACCACCACCGGCGCCAACGTTGGGATGGTAGGTTCGTGGATATGGATGATGTCGAAGGGGATTTCTTCCAGCAAACGGCGCACCCGCAACACTGCCGCAGGCGAGAGTGAAAGCCGCGCCACCGAGCCACTAAACGGCACTGAAATGGTCATCGTGCTGATAGGATGCAAAGGTGAGGCTTCGGTTGGTTCTTCGGAAGAAGGCGCAAGGATAGTCGGAATGTGCCCCCGCGCCTGCAAATAGCGTGCCAGGGCTGCCACGTGGCGGTTGACGCCTCCTGGTACGGCAAAATCGTATGGCGAAACCAGGGCCACTCGCAAGGCGTTCGTCACGCGCTCGCCTCGCTGGGGGTCTGTTCACGGCAGGCTTCTCCCCACATGGGCACCGTCACAAACCACTGGTCGGGGTATTGGCGGATGAACTGCTCCATGAGCGCGACGATCTGGCGCACGCCCCGTTCCACATCGGTGGTTTTGTCGCCACTCTTTTCCAGGTAGATGGGTGGAAAGCCCACGGCGCGAAAGCGGTTATCGGGCAAGCGATGAGAATAGGCAACCACAATCGGGGCGCCGGTGCGCAAACTCAATTGCACCGCTCCGTCAGGCATGCGTGTCGGTTCGCCAAAGAAGGGCACACAAATGCCACTGTTGGTGATGTCGCGGTCGCTGACAATGCCAACTACGCCACCCCGTTTGAGCGCTTTGAGCAGGTTGAGCGGTTTTTCGACGGGGACGATGTGCAATCCATGCGAGGCTCGCAACGACGTCATCAACTCGAACAAGGCTTCGGGTTGAATATGCTCGACAGGAGAGGTGATGTCGTAGCCACGCACAGCCAACGCTTGCGCGGTTACTTCAGGCGAGCCAAAGTGCGCAGTGACCAGCAACACGCCTTTCCCATGTGACAACGCTTCGTCGAGGTACTCGATGCCTTCGAGGTCGGCGAAGGTACGCAATTCGTCATCGGTCAGTTTCCAGAGACGAAACTGGTCGTAGTAATTCTTGACCAGGGTGCGAAATACGCCCCGCACAACACGCCGCAATTCATGAGTGGGCACATCTGGGCCAAGCACGTGGCGTTGATTGAATTCGATGTTGCGCCGTGTGGTGCGTGCCAAGAGGTACATGAGGTCGGCAATGCGTTCGCAAACCCAGTAGCCCACTGATGATGGGATGAACGGCACAACCCATGTGAGAAAACGATAGATGTAGTACAGCACCATGCGCTGCCACTCCTGGTGTCGGTCTTTGCCCCTATCCTACGCAACTTTTTGAGAAGCGCCAACCATTCCAACAAAAAACAGCCTGCACCGTGCTGATGCAGGCTGTTTCGATGTGCGTGCGTATGCGCGGATTTAGGCCTCTTCACCCGTCAACACGTCGTTGTCTTCGCCAGCGATGAAGGCTTCGGTTTTGGCGCGGGCTTCTTCGTCGGTGAATTGGCGCGGCGGCGACTTCATGAAGTAGGCCGAGGGGCCTACCAGTGTACCGGCCAACCCACGGTCGAGCGCCAGCTTGGCACAGCGCACTGCATCGATGATCACGCCCGCCGAGTTGGGGCTGTCCCACACTTCCAGCTTCAATTCGATGTTGAGCGGCACATCGCCGAAAGCGCGGCCTTCCATGCGAATGTAGGCCCACTTGCGGTCTTTGAGCCACGGCACATAGTCCGAGGGGCCGATGTAGACATTTTCGGGGTCGAGTTCGTAGTCCAACTGCGAGGTGACCGCGTTGGTCTTGGAAATCTTCTTGCTTTCAAGCCGACTACGTTCAAGCATGTTGTAGAAGTCCATGTTGCCGCCCACGTTCAGCTGGCTGGTGCGTTCCAGGCGCACACCTCGGTCGCGGAAGAGACGTGTCAGTACGCGGTGGACAATCGTCGCCCCGACTTGGCTCTTGATGTCGTCGCCAATCATGGGCAACCCACGTTCGGCGAAGCGGCGCTGCCAGTAGGGTTCACGGGCGATGAAGACGGGAATGGCGTTGACGAACGCACACCCCGCTTCCAAAATCTGCTCGACGTACCACTTGGTGGCCATTTCGCTCCCCACTGGCAGGTAGCTGACCACAACGTCGGTTTTGGTATCTTTCAAAATTTGCACGATGTCATCCGTGGGACCCGGGGCTTTCTTGATTTTCTGCGATAGGTAGTGCCCCAACCCGTCATGCGTCATACCGCGATAGACGGGCACGTCGAGGTAGGGCACATCGGCAAACTTGATCGTGTTGTTCTGCCCCACCCAAATAGCCTCGGACAAGTCTTTGCCAACCTTGTCGGCGTCGATGTCGAACGCAGCGGTAAATTCGATATCACCGACGTGGTATCCCCCCACAACAGTGTGCATCAGGCCAGGGATGAACTCATCTGGCTTGGCGTTTTTGTAGTAATAGACACCCTGGACAAGCGAATTGGCACAGTTCCCCACACCGATGATGGCAACACGTACTTTCTTGCTCACGTTAGCCTCCTGTTGCTGTGAGATTCGGACACGTTGGGTCGCTTTGTGCATTTCGGCACAACACATGCAGCGCGCGATAGTATCACACTCTGTATGCGTGTCAAAAGCGGCAAGAATTCATGGCATGGCACCATTCAGGGACGTGCGAGCACCCCGTTCAGGAACACATCCACCATCATCTCCGCCGTCTGAACTGGGTCGAGAAGGTCGTTCTGGTGGGCAGGGTAGAAGAAGGGGTAGGCCATGCCCAAAAAGAACCAGGTCAGCATACGCGATGGCAAGGGGCGCACTTCGCCCCGCTGGATGGCTGCCTGCATCAGCGCATCCAGCCGTTGGATGAAATGCGCTTGGTAGTGTGCCATGAAGCGCTGCCGCGTATCGGGCTGCAAGGCCGCCATCTCCTGGCTCGCTAGGCGGATGATGGCACGCCGCTCTGGCGGCAGCGTGAAAATTCCTGTCAGGATGGCTGTCAGCTGGTCGCGCAGGGTCGTGTGGTCGCGGTGCGCCGCTTCGACAAGGGCAGCCACGATGTCGATGTTTTCTTCCAGGACGGCGATGAATAGCTCTTCTTTGGTCTTGAAGTGATGATACAGCCCGGCTTTGGAAAGCCCCGTTGCCGTGGCTATTTCACGCATGGAAAGCCCTTTGTACCCGTGGGCGACAAACAAGCGCGTGGCCGTATCGAGGATGTGTCGTTTTTGTTCGTCAGCCATGTTCCCCCTTCACAAGCGGAAAAGTGGGCGTCCGTTCGGCATCATCGGCCAAGGAATCGCCATGAGAAGCAGCAAAACAGCACCAATCAGCAGCCAACGTCCTGCACGCGAGGGGGAGTGGCCTGCCAGCATTGCGGCACGCACATGCTTCTGCCCGACATGTGCCAACACCAACGCCAACACCATCGGCAACGCATGTTCCACACTCCAATAGCGTGCCAGGTCATGCGCGAACAACGTGCCTGAACGCAGAGCCTGCACCGTCAGCGGGCTGAGCGCAAAAAGCACCACTCCCAGCAATACTTGCACATCGAGTGTCAGGGGGAAGAACCGCACAAGGTGCTGCATCCATGCCTGCGCCGTTTTCCACCTGAAAACAAGTCCTCCCAGTAGCAGGAGCCCTGTCAAGACAACCACCCAACGCCACCACGAATGCAAGAGCAAAATCCAAACGTACATCCTGTCCTCCTTTCCTCAATGTATTTGCATCATTGGGGGTGTTTCAGGGATGTGCCCCCGTGTTGCCAAGCGGAAACTCAACAGCCACAACAGCGCCATGATGATGCCCACACTGGTAAACGCCATCTGATATCCGGCCACCGTCCCGCCACGCGAGGCAGCCAACGCCCCAATCCACGCACCACCAACCAGTTGTCCCACGCTGGTAAAGAGTGTCAAAATACCCTGTGCCGATGCGCGTTCCTCAGGTGGCGTCTCTTGCAGCATGATGTACCGCAAGGCCGCCCCCAGCAACCCGGAAAGCCCTACCCCAATCAACAAAGCAGCCAGATAAAATGAAGCGCGACTCAGCGGCACCCCGCCCAGCACGAGCAATCCAAGTGCCGCCAGCCCTGTGGCACTAGCCACAACCGGGCGAGCCCCAACACGGTCGAGCATACGCCCAAAGATGGGAGAACCAACCGCCATGGCCAGCACCGCCGGAAGCAGCATGAAACTGGCTGTGCTCGATGCAACGTTCAGCCCCGCCACCAGCAAATCGGGGACGAAGACGAACGAGGCTTCACCAAATCCGGCGCCAAAGGCAAAGGCACATGTGAGCACTATCTGCACCGACTGGAAGAGGCGCATCTGAATCACGGGTATTGCAACTCGGCGCTCCCACCAGACGAACAACGGCAGACTCAGCCCGAAGAGTAGCCACGCACCCCACACATTCACACGGCGCACGCTTTCGGCCACATGCGCGGTATCGATCTGGTTGATGCCATATGTCAGGCTGGTGAGCACCCCAACCAATAACACCGTGCCAACCCTATCGAACAGCGCCTCGGCCTGTGTACGTGTCGTCGGCAACAAGCGCCAGCCACTCCACATCAACGCAGCTGCAATCGGCAAGTTGATGAGAAACAGCCAGTGCCAACTCAACACGCTCAAAATCACGCCTGCCAGCAATGGGCCCAGCAAAAATGCAATCCCGAACACAGCACCAATCAACCCCAAGGCGCTCCCCCGTTTTTCTGCGGGGAAGGTATCGCCAATCACGGCGCTGGCAACGGGGAAAATGCCCCCCGCGCCCAGACCCTGCACAGCACGGCCCAGCATCAGCACTGCAAATGTGGGCGACATCGCAACCAGAAACGATCCCGCTCCAAACAAGGCCACATCGCTCACATAGAGCAACCGCCGCCCAAACATGTCCGAGAGTCGCGCCATCAGGGGGGTGCTCACCAGGTTGCACAACACATAAATGGTGAAAATCCACGCCGCCTGACGCGCATCGAGGCCAAATTCGGCGCGAATCGAGGGGAGCGCCGGCCCCACAATTGCAATGTCAAGCGCAGCCATCAGCACGCCAACGAACAAAAGCCCCAAAATGCGGTTACGTTGTTTCGGCTCCATGTCGTTCATCATACGTTCTCCTTGATATGCTTACTGACCGACCGGTTGGTCGGTAGTATATCGCTATTTCGATAGCTGGCAAATGGTTCTTGCCAATTGCGCCAGCCATCATATGATGAGCGTATGCGCCCGGAATGGTCTTTTCCACCAGAACAAGCCATCGAGTGGCAGCGCCAGTTGCGCCAGCAACTCATCATTGCCGATGCGTTTTCACCACCACGCCTGATCGGCGGTGTGGATGCGGCTTACGTTGAAAATCAGGCGTTGGCGGTCATTGTGGTCCTTTCGTTTCCGGAATTGCAGAAGATAACCCACACCGTGGCCACCGTGCCACACGAATACCCCTACATCCCTGGCTTGCTTTCCATGCGCGAAGGGCCTGCGATCGAAGCGGCCTGGCACGCCCTACCGGAAGAGCAGCGCCCCGACCTGCTCATGTTCGACGGGCATGGTATTGCCCATCCCCGAGGCATCGGTATTGCCAGCCACATGGGGCTTCTGTTCGACCGCCCGTCGATCGGCGTTGCCAAACGCATTTTGCGGGGAGACCACGCGCCAGTGCCCAACACAGTGGGGGCATGGCAGCCGCTCGTCTATCGGGGGAAGGTCGTCGGGGCGGCTGTACGCACCAAAGCGGGTGTCAAACCCATGTATGTCTCGCCTGGACATCGCATCAGCCTTGAAAGCGCCATTCGTTTTGTCCTGGCAACCACTCGCGGCTATAAATTGCCCGAACCAACACGCCTTGCCGACAAGCTCGCAGCAGAGGCCAAACGTCACAGGGCATCATGACGATTTTCAACGCTGCCGACTTCAACCCCGGCGCTGATCTCTCACGTGCCACGCCGTTTCATCTGGCAGGCACTTCGGGCGTGGCATGCCTACTCATTCATGGGTTGACCAGCACGCCCTACGAAGTACGGGAGCTTGGCGAACGTCTCCACGCCTGTGGGCACACCGTTGCTGCGCCACTTTTGCCGGGGCATGGGACGAGCATGGAAGATTTGCGCCGCCGCCGCTGGCAGGAATGGGCGGAACACATTCAGACCTGTGCTCGGCGTTTGCGCAATACGCACACACACTTGTTCGTCATTGGAAGTTCACTTGGAGCAGGCCTCGCACTATGGCTGGCATTGCACGAACCGCTGAGCGGCTTTGTCGGGTTGGGAACACCATATCGCTTGCGCTGGCCGACCTACGCTGCCTACATTCTGCAATACATGACTCCCATTCTGCCCAAACGCGGGGGGGCCAGTATCCGCAATCCGGATGCACGCCACCGCCATCCCAGTTATGTGGGCATTCCTGCCCGCAGCATGCTGGAAATGATGCGCCTGCTGGCGACAGTGCGTCCACGGCTGCACGAAATCGAAACGCCGGCGTTGCTCATTCACGCCTCGCGCGACCACGTGCTGCCTGCCAGCGGTGCTCGTGCCGTGTACGACCGCTTGGCGAGCAAGCGCAAGTATCTCGTTTTCCTTGAAAATAGCGATCACATCGTGAGCGAAGACTACGAGAAGGAAATGGTGTTTGCGCTATGTCAAACCTTTATCGAGCAGATGATTTGAAACGCGCTGCCAATCTCATTCGGCATGCTCGCTATGCGATTGCCCTGACAGGCGCGGGTATCAGTGTGCCCAGCGGCATTCCCGATTTTCGTTCGCCGCAATCGGGGTTGTGGGAACGCGACGACCCCATGGAAGTCGCATCGCTTGCCTCGTTCCGCCGCCATCCCGAACGCTTTTACGATTGGATTCGCCCCTTGCTGGAAACCACGCGCAACGCCCGCCCCAACCCCGCACACATGGCGCTGGCACGTTTGCAGGCGGCGGGCTATCTGCATGAAATCATCACCCAGAACATCGACGGCTTGCACGAAGCTGCCGGTAGCCACGATGTGCTGCCCGTACATGGCCACACTGGTAGCGGCACATGTCTGCAGTGTGGGCGTCAGGTCGAAGGCGACGTGCTCTGGCAAGCCGTCGAAGCAGGCGACGTACCACGATGCACCGCGTGCGGGGGGCTCCTCAAACCCGACGTCATCTTGTTTGGGGAATTGCTGCCCATGGACGTATTCGAGCGGGCACGGCAAGCGGCCGAACGTGCCGACCTGGTGCTGGTTGCGGGGAGTTCGCTCGAAGTCGCTCCGGCTGCCGATTTGCCGCTGTTGACACTCAATCGGGGCGGCTCACTGCTCATCGTGAACCTGGGGCCTACCGCCCTCGATTGGTATGCCACGCAGAAAATCGAAGGCGACGTCGCCGAGGTGCTGCCTCGTTTGGCGGATCTCGTCCTTGCCTCACCATCTGCCTGAAGCAGACAGACACACCACAAAAAAAGAGCGATGTGCTTTGTGCACACCGCTCTTTTGGCTTTCGGAACGAGGGTCATTCGAGCCAGGGGGGCGTACCAGTTTGCTGCGTCGTGCCACTCTGCTTGGTTTCCAATTCGACATCGAGCCCACCGATGAAGCGTGCAATGAGATTGTAAAACAACGCCGAGAGCCAGGCTGAGATGCCACTCGCGAACCCTTGTACCACCACAATGACAAGGTAGATGACGATCAGCGCGACAGCACCACCTGCTGCTTGCTGCAAGTCGGCCGTCACCTCGTTGGATCCAAGGAGCATGGCACCAAACGAAGAAAGGAGGAGAGGTATGAAGCAAAGGCCCCAGATTGCCATCAAGAGTGTGCCCGTGGCACAACCAACCTTGAAACTCGAGAGGAGGCCAATCCGACGAATGGTATACCGACGCATAGGTTACTCCATATGCAATACTCAGTCGACGGAACAGAAGAGGAAACGTCCAACGAATGACAACAACAATTTACCACATTGGACGCGCAATGACAATCAAACGGTGCGTGTTGGTTTCATACGGCCAACAGGTGACGAGTGTCAAGCGCTCATCGGGGGTCGGTTTGATGAAGGCCGCATTTTTGAGGCGTTGTTCGTATGAGGCCCCTTTTTCTTGTACGATGTATTTTTCGGTGATGATATAGGTGTACGCCGTCTCGCCCACGTAAAGCGTTACTTCGTCGCCAGGTGTTGTATCCTCCAAGTATCGAAAGACTTCCCCAGCAATGTTGTTGTGCCCACTCAGCACGACATTGCTGCCACGCCCCGGCAAGGCCGAGTTTTTGTGCCAGCCGGCAGCAAAATCGGGCACCACCCATTCGCTGTACCGCTGGCCATCGGCATTGGTTTTCACCACCCACCCCATCTCGACCACCGGCGCGTCCAACCCAATACTGGGAATGACGATACGGTCAGGTGGGGCGGTAGCAGGTTGCAGGGTGGGCGTGGGCGTAGGGGGCATTGGCGTGGGGCGTGCAGGTTTTTCGGCGGGGACCACAAGCGGTGCCGCTCCATCCTCTTCCGAGAAGGCAGTGGGATTAGGATCGGGAAATTCAGGCAGCAAGACATCGATCGATGCCGTTGGTGTGGGGAGAGGAGAGGTCAATGTTTCCACCAGAACGACCCCATCTCCATCCGCATCCAGCTGGCGAAATTGCCACGCCGGCCAGAGCGCTTGTCCCCCCCACAGAGCGATACCAGCCAGCACCAAACCGGCACCAGAGATCGTCAAGAACCAACTGAACCAACGATACATACGCTTGTCCCCTATCTCCTATAACCGATATCGCTCGGCATCAGGCGCCCCTCGTTCAAGCCACTCACGAACGGCATCGAGCGTTGCTGGCCACACGAGGAGACGCAACCCAGGCATACATTCTCGAGATGCAGCCGCGAGCGACCTTCTTATGCGCTGATCGCCGGAAATGATGCGACGATCGGCTTTGAAAGCCGTGTAGACAAGATGCAAATCCTTGCGAATCTGGCGCCGCTCGTTTTCTCGAAAACATCCTAGCACTTGATCGTCTAGGCGTTCGCGACAATGTGCAATTCCGCCCACATGTTTGACACGTCGGTATGTTTGCAATTCTCCGAGCCAAATCATTGCCAATGTAGAGATGTACGGCCTATCTGGCATATCGTCTCGGCTTCGGAACCATTCCTCTTTCAACTCATCCGAAAGAACAATACCGAAGTTTGCCTGACGACGGATCCGGTCCAATATATCGAACTGTGGTGTATCGTTTCCAGCACCACGCACGATATCGGTATCCACCACGAGCCAAAGCACACCCCTACCCCATACGCCGCCAAGATGCCTCTACATACGTCTTGCGGACGTTATACGCCACTGCATCGAAATCGACTGGTGTTCGAGGATTCGTAAATGTTCCATCTGGATGGAAAGACGTCGTCGAAATCTTCGTCGCCCCCTTTGCATCTCGCTCGAACCAATGCAACATCACTTTGTCAGCTGGTAAACGTCCTAAGGCAATAGCACGTTGCAACGCTATCAAAAAGAGATCACTATGCGTTTCCAAGACAACCTGAATATGACGTGTTGCGACAATCTCGGCAATATGTTCCGCCAGCGCAACTTGGGCGTTGGGATGCAAATGCAACTCTGGTTGCTCGATGACCACCATCTGATGTGGTTCGGCGACCAGCAATGCCACCAGTACTGGCAATACTTGAGAAATGCCAAAGCCAACGTCGGCGATGTTGACAAGATCAGGCCCACTTCCGTGTATAGGCTGCGTGGTACGTCCAACCAGAATTTGCAAATCAGCCATATGCTGTCTGATGGATACTTTCCACGTCAACCCCATCTTTTCAAGAGAGGCTTGCAACAATTCGAACAGATGCGCTTTTTCCTTGGATTCACTTCGTTGCCACGCATTCAAGATACTGGCAACATAATCCAAAAATGGGCCTTCGAGTGACGAAGAAGATGTAAAGTCACGCAACGGATACGTTCGAGAAGGATTCCCTCGCAATGCTGGAACATGAACGATACCACGAATGGCGCGTTCGATTGGGCGGTACAAGCATTCTTGGAAACGTTCCCCAACCATGCTCGTTTTCGCAGGGACGATGAATGCACGGTGCGTTTCAAGCGGGAGCGATTGTTCTGTCTTCTCCGAGGAAAGACCAAGAAAATCGATGAGCTTTTCGAGCGCAACATACTGTCGTGTAGAAGAAAAAGTAACCGAGTCCTCACCATAGCGCCATGTACATGATCGAACAGTAAAAGGCACCTTCCCGCGCCGAGTACGACGAGCCTTCAAGCGCGTCTCGACCCCTACGGGGGTATCATCCTGTACGGTCGTCACCCCAAAGGCAATCTCACGTTTTTTCTCCATACACCACGTCAATTCTTCAGGACGCGTGAATGAAACAAGCGGCCCTCCAAGATAGAGAGGGCCAGGATCGGAAAAGAGATCGAGCGTCTGCTTCAAAAGCAACATCCCCTGCAAGAGGGATGATTTTCCAGAACTATTTGCCCCAGCGAGCAGCGTCAAGGGTGCCAGCGGCACATCATACCGCTTACGGAACGACTTGTACCCCTCGACACTCAGTGCGGTAATCATTCGATCGCCTTACAACCCTCGGTTCTTCCGCTCCAATGCTCGACGTTGTGCTCGCGACAAACGCTTCTTCATCACATCCAGCAAGACTTCCCCTTCGGCCGGGGGGCGCTGATGCCGACGCCAAAGCGAGAACGAGGCGACTCCAATCGAGGTCAACGCAATCCATTGCGCTGTCGGCAAACCTAGAATGGTCCACGCATCGGGACGCTGGAATTCCACCAAAAAGCGCCCCAGCGGATACCAGATGAGGTAGAGCAAGAAAAGATCACCACGGCGCAAACGGTCGGCATAGCGTCGCGAGACCCACAACAACACAACCACCCCTATGGCGTTCCAGAGCGATTCGTACAAGAACGTGGGATGGAAGCGTGTCGAAAGAGGCAAATCGGCAAATTGGGGCAAGCGGTGCTCCAAATCAATGCGAATCCCCCACGGCAAATTGGTCGGATTGCCGTAGAGTTCCTGGTTGAAATAGTTCCCCCAGCGGCCAATCGCCTGTCCAATGAGCAAACCGATCGCCCCCACATCGAGCATGTCGAGCAGTGGCAACTTGTGGCGACGCGCGTACCACCATACCGTCAACGCCCCAGCGGCCACACCACCGTAAATACCAAGCCCTCCTTTCCAAATAGCCAAGGCTGACGGGAAGGGAATCGTGCGTCCAAAAACATTCACATCGACGAAAGGCTGCTCGATAAAGTAATACCGCCACATCGCGCCTTCACCCGCCGGGCTGCTGAACACATGATACAGCCGTGCCCCAAGAATACCAGCGAGCAACACGAGCGTCAGCGCATTCCAGATGTGGTCGGGGTCGATGCCACGGCGCTCAGCCTCTCGTGCTGCGACCCACGCTCCTAGAAGCGCTCCCCCAACAATCAACAAGCCATACCAGCGGAAGACCAGTGGGCCAATTTGAAATGCAATCGGGTCGGGCATACCAGCATCCTCTTAGTGAATTGGTTGCGAGACAGCTTGTTCATTGGTCGACGGTGCCGGCCCGGTTGCTGCCAGGCGGTCGGCAATTCCCAGCCCCAAAAAAATCTTCGTCAACAATAGCAACAACACGCTCGCCAATAAACGCAAGCGCAGATCTTGCTTGAACGATATGGTGGTCATGGGCGCATCTCCATGTGGGTTTGAAAGCCGCGTCATGGTAGTGCAAAGTCGCGAGGGCGTCAAAACCGATAGCGGTTTCAGTATACCAGCATTGCAGACCAAACAACAATCCAAAAACGAACCTTTGCGCACATGCAGCACACAAGGCTTGCTTTTCCACGAAAACACATCAGAATATCCGTACCCATTTCGACCCGAACACCCCCCTTTGCAGGGGCTGAGGAGTAAACATGAGCGAATTCTACCTATCGAATGCCGACCAGATTGCCGAGCATTTGGCACAAGCCGACGAAGCGGTTGCCCTGGGCGATTATGAACGCGCCCGCACCGAGTATCGCGCCGCGTTGACACTGGCCGAAGCCGCCGGCGACGAAAGCGCCCTTGCCGACGCCATGCGAGGGCTAGGCACCGTTGCGCAACTGGAAGGCAACTACAAAGAAGCACTGCGCCTGTTGCGTGGTGCCCTGGCGCTGGAACGCCGCTTGGAACGCCCCAACCACCTGGCACTCTTGCTCAATCGCCTGGGGGCAACAGCCTATGCCACTGGTGAATACGAAGCCGCTCGCGATGCCTTTCTCGAAGCCATCAAAGTCGCTGAAGCGTTGCGCGATCCGGCCTTGCTGAGCGAAGCCGTGCTGGGCATGGGATTCGTCGCGCAGGCTGAACAGGACTTGGAAGAGGCCGAACGTTGGTATGCCGAAAGTTTGCGGCTGGCACGCGAATCAGACGATCAGCAGACGGTTGCCCGAGCGCTTCACCAACTGGGGAATACCGCTTTTCTGCAAGGCAAACTCGACGAAGCCGAAACCTGGTATCGCGAAAGTCGAACGTTGGAAGAGGAAATCGGCAACCGCCAAGGCGCAGCAGCATCCATCTACCAGTTGGGGATCCTCGCCCAAATGGAAAACGACATCGAACGGGCACGTGATTATTACCGCGAAGCGCTGGAAACATTCGAGGAACTGGGCGATCGGCATGGCATCGCCAGTGTCCTGCATCAACTTGGAACACTCGCTCAAGACGAAGGCGACTTGGAGCGTGCCGCACAATTGCTCGAACAGAGCCGCGTCATCAAAGAAGAGATTGGCGACCAGCGCGGGCTCGCCAACACCCTGCACCAGCTGGGTCGGCTGGCCGCCGGCCGTGGCGACTACGAGCACGCCGAACGCCTGCTCACCCAAAGCGCCCAACTCGCCGAAGCGTTGGGCGACCCGTCGGGTGTTCTGCATTCGCGCCATGAGCTGGCCACACTGGCGCAACTGGTTGGCAAGGACGACATCGCCGAAGCCATTTACCACGAAAATGTGCAAGGCTACGAACGCCTGGGCGACCAACGTGGGCTGGCAATCACGCTAGCACGCCTGGGGGATTTGCACTTTCGCCGTGGTGAAGACGAAGCCGCGGTAGCGTACCTTATCAAAGCCTTCACCATGCTAGGTGCACTGACCCAACGCGAGCAAAACGCCCTAGTCCACCTGGTGGCGGCACTGTTTGCGCGGCTGGGACGCGAGCGGGTGGAGCAATGGCTACAAGAACTAGCCGACCGCGACGATGACGTAGCGCTTCTGCTCAACAGTGAGCACTGGCGCAACATCGCCGATTTTCTGGATACGCTGGCGCACCGCGAGAAACTGGTGCAACAAGTACGCCACGTACTTCACCTGCGCGACCACGGCACCGATGCCCAACGCCACCATTTGGCAAACGATTTGCGAACGCTGGCGGAACAACACGCCCAAGACGAACATGTGCTGGCGGACTTCTACCGCATACTGGCACGCCTCCTCGAAGGGCACGATGCCCAACGTGAGATTGCCAACCTGCCGCCGGCCCTGCGCGATGTCATCCTCGACGTGTTGGGCGATGCCTCTTGAGGCATTGACACCCAATTTGACAGAATCGTGTTCGTGTTCATCATACGCCACGACAACCACGGTATCGAGGCAATGCAAAGCCGATCCTGCACTGATGCAGGTCGGCTTTTTTTTCGCCTACCCGTTGAACATTGCATAGCAGGATACCCGTGAACGTTCTAACCCTGAGCGATATTCCTATCGGCTTCATTTATAGCGAGCAAGTTCGCACACGCTTTCGCCACATCGATGTGGTGCTGAGTTGTGGAGACCTGCCCTATTACTACCTCGAATACATTATCAGCATGCTCGACGTGCCGCTCTACTTTGTACGCGGCAACCATGCCAAACTGGTAGAATACACCAGCGGCGGACCACGCACGCATCCCTGGGGGGCAACCGATATGCACCGCCGCGTGATCGATCATCGCGGGTTGTTGCTGGCTGGTGTCGAAGGATCTATTCGATACAACCGCGGTCCGTTTCAGTACACACAGTGGCAAATGTGGGGGCATGTGGTGCGCCTGGTACCGGCGCTGCTCCACAATCGGCTCCGCCACGGGCGCTATCTCGATGTGTTTATGTCGCACGCGCCCCCCTGGGGCATTCACGATCAACACGACTTGCCCCACCACGGCGTCAAAGCGTTTCGTTGGTTTTTACGCACCTTCAAACCAGCCTATCACATCCATGGGCACATTCATGTGTACCGCCCCGATACCACGACCGTTACCCGTTTTCATGAAACGTGGGTGATCAACACCTACGGGTATCGGGAGCTCGTCATCCAGCCTGGTGTGTGCCCACCAAGCGACCCGCTGCGCTTCGGAAAGGAGTGAGCCATGTTCGACCATTTTGCCCGTGAGGATTTTGAACGCGCACGCCGCAAGGCGTTTTGGAACAAAATTTTGTCGGTCTTGCTGGGGAAAGAGAACACCCTGCTTCCGTTCGATGAAGTGCAGCAAAAATTACCGATGAAAGGCCAGCACTATCTGGGCCTGCAACACGTGCCAATCGAAAAAATCGTGGGGAGTATGAGCCGCTACCGTGACTTCGACCGTGCGTTTTTGCCCACGCAAAGCCAAACACGCGACCGGTGGGTCAATATCGACAAAGCCTACTATCAGGATGTCGCCCTGCCACCGGTCGAACTCTACAAAATCGGCGATATTTATTTCGTCAAAGATGGCAACCATCGCATCTCGGTGGCACGTGAACGTGGGCAAACATTCATCGATGCCTTCGTCACCGAGATCGAGGTCCCTGTTCCATTGACCCCAGACATGGACGTGCAGGAAGTGGTGCGCAAAGCCGAATACGCGGCCTTCATCGAACGAACCCATCTAGACAAAATCTGTCCCGACGTCAATTTCGAATTGACCTTGCCAGGACAATACGACAAACTCTTGGAACATATCGAAGGGCACCGCTGGTTTCTGGCACAAGAGCGTGGTGAGGATGTTTCGTTCGACGCAGCGGTCGAATCTTGGTGCGAAAATGTGTATCGCCCAGTTGTCAACATCATCCAGCAACAAAACATCCTCGATGCGTTTCCTGGCCGCACCCCCACTGACCTGTATCTGTGGATTATCGAACACCATTGGTACTTGCGTGAAACCTATGGCGATGTGCCCTTGGAAGAAGCCGCCCGCCATTTCGCGGAAGATTACGCCGAACGTCCCATCAAACGCATGACGGGCATCATTCGACGCGCCACGCGCGAACTGACAGGGAAAACGCGCAAAGGAGGAAAGGAATGACGCCTGAACGCAAGCGGCCACTGATCGCCGTGTATGGCTCAGCGCAGCCGCAGCCCGGCGATGCACTGTACGAAGAAGCCTATCGGCTGGGGCGATTGCTGGCCGAAGCCGGCTTCGATGTGATGAGTGGCGGGTACTACGGCACAATGGCTGCTGTCAGCCGTGGGGCGCATGAAGGCGGTGGGCACGTCATGGGCGTCACCATGGCGCTGTTCGACCCTCGACCGCCCAACGAATGGGTGCATGAAACCACGCATACCCCTGGCTTTCCCGAACGCCTGCGCACACTCACCGAATTGGCGGACGCCTATGTGGCGTTGCGCGGGGGGATTGGCACGCTGACGGAAGTGGCCTACACGTGGGGGCTGATGCAAACCGGCGCCATGCGTCCCAAACCATTCATCCTCCTGGGAACCCCCTGGCAGCGCCTGCTCACCCTGCTGCAGGACGATGACTTTCGCATCGCTCCGCACCATTACGCCCTTCTGACCGTCGTCGAAACGCCCGACGAGGCGGTCGAAGCCTTGCAGGCACAATTGGGCGTGTAAGTTTCACAAATTTGCCATTTTACGCTACAACAAGCGGCGCACGAGTCCATGAGGGAGAAGAACGAGGAGGCATCATGGCCGAAGGGGTGACACCACGTAGCGAAGATTATTCACGCTGGTATCAAGATATCATTCGCGAAGCCGAGCTAGCTGACTATGGCCCAGTGCGAGGGACGATGGTGATTCGTCCGTACGGCTACGCGATTTGGGAAAACATTCAAAAAGCGCTTGACCGCCGTTTCAAAGCAACGGGGCATCGAAATGCCTATTTTCCCATGTTCATTCCCTATTCGTTTATCGAAAAGGAAAAAGCGCACGTTGAAGGGTTCTCGCCCGAACTGGCGTTGGTAACCATCGGGGGTGGCAAAGAGCTGGAAGAACCGCTGGTCGTGCGCCCCACCAGTGAAACGATCATCAACTACATGTTCGCCAAATGGGTGCAGAGTTATCGCGATTTGCCCCTCCTCATCAACCAGTGGGCAAACGTGGTGCGTTGGGAAATGCGCACGCGCCCTTTCCTGCGCACGCTGGAATTTTTGTGGCAAGAAGGCCATACCGCCCACGCCACCTACGAAGATGCCGAAGAAGAAGCCTTGCGCATGATTGAACTCTACCGCGATTTCGCCGAAAACGAAGGCGCAGTGCCGGTTGTGGTGGGGCGCAAATCACGGATCGAGCGCTTTGCCGGGGCGTTGCACACCTACACGATGGAAGCCATGATGGGCGATAAGAAAGCCCTGCAAGCCGGTACCAGCCACAACCTGGGGCAAAATTTTGCCAAAGCGTTCGGCATTCAATTCCTGGATGAGAACAACGAATTGCAATACGCATGGCAAACATCGTGGGGAGTGAGCACGCGCTTTGTGGGGGCTGTGATCATGGTGCACGGCGACGACCAAGGCCTGCGTCTACCACCCCGCCTGGCGCCCATCCAGGTGGTGATTGTCCCCATCTGGCGCAAAGATGCTGAACGTGAAGCCGTGGAGCAAGCAGCCCACCGTATCTGCGAACAATTGGAAAACGCTGGCATTCGTGTACACCTGGACGACCGCGCCGAACACACGCCTGGCTGGAAATTCAATTTCTGGGAAATGAAAGGCGTCCCCGTACGGATCGAAATCGGACCGCGCGACGTTGCCAAAGGCGCGTTCGTGCTGGCGCGGCGCGATATGCCAGGCAAGGAAGGCAAAACGTTCGACCACCCCATCGAAGAAGCCGCTGCCCGTGTCGGTGCTTTGCTCAACGAGATACAGCGCAACTTGCTCGAACAAGCTCGCACCTTCCGCGACGCGAATATTCACGACGTGCGCACCTACGATGAATTGCGAGAGGTCATTGCGGCTGGTGGTTGGGCTCTTGGCTATTGGGCTGGCTCGGATGACGACGAGCGCCGCGTCAAAGAAGAAACGGGCGCTACACTGCGGTGTTTCCCGTTCGAGCAACCAGGCGAGCCAGGTACCTGTCTGATGACGGGGCGCGAAGCAAACGAGGTGGCGATTTTCGCCAAAGCATACTAAGCCGTCACGAAGGTCCCTCCACAGCGCATGGCGGTTCTGCCATGCGCTATGTTTTTTCCCCCATAGAAACACGCCCCCCATATCGCTGTTCCATGGCCACTTGCGTATCACTTGAAAATTCCATCTCACACACCGCGTCACATTGACACGTTATTCACTCCATGCCACGATAGAACAAGACGGGAGCGGGCAGTGAGTCGGGAGAAGGACGTGGATATCTCCATGATCCAGCAAGCGATGTTCATCAACGCTCTCATCGTGGTCTCATTGACCATTGTGGGGGTTGGAACATGGTACTTGGGCACACACCTTGGCTATTTCCTCGCCATCTTGCATGCTACGCTGGTGACCATGATTGTGCGCCTTCTTTGGCACTACGACTGGAATGCGCTTTTTGCCGTTCTGTGGCCATTTTGGGGCGGGCTGCCTGTGCTGGTATACATCATTGCTTTGCTGAAAGAACAGCAGGGCCGTGTGCACCAGCGCGAACAGGCTTTGGTTAAGGAGATCGAACATCGCCGCCGTATCGAACATCTTTGGCACCATATTCTGAGCAGCCAACAAGCCTGTTTCTGGATCACCGATACTACAACGGGCGAGACAACCATCCACTCATCTACGGCCCCCTCTGAACTCGAACAACTGATACAACGCATTTCCACTCTGCCTGCCGACCATCCCTTTATGCGTGCCTATCAAGATGCACAAGCCGGGAAACCTGCCCACCTTCTCCTCTATCTCGAAGGCCGTGCATGGGCCTGCACCCTGGAGCCCGAATACCATGACAACACCGTCCAACGCATTTTAGGGCTTGCCGTGCCCCAATCTGAACACCAGGCACCCGACGAAACGCTGGAAGAGGAGTACCAGCTGATTCAATGCCTGGTAAACGCCAGCCCCATCATCTTCTTTCGCCGCGAACGTGAAGTGAATGGCGAATGGCACCTGGTGTATATCAGCCCCAACATCGAACGTATCCTGGGATATTCGGAACAAGAAGTGCTCGACAGTGATCTCCAATGGGCACTGGATATCACGCACCCCGATGACCTTCCCAAAGGGCAAGCACACGTAGCACGCTTACGACAAACTGGCAGCAGTACCATGCGTATCCGTCTGCGCCACAAAAATGGACATTACGTTTGGATAGAAAGCCACGCCCACATCACCCAAACGATGAACGGGCGCGAGGTGTATCAGGGCTATATGCTCGATATTACCGAACTCGCCACCACGAAAAACCAGATCGAAGAACAAAAGGTCTTCTATCACACAATCTTGGAACAGATACCCGGCATCGTTCTGGTGATTCTGGCTGATGGGACGATTCTGTACGCCAGTGCCAACGCACCACGCCAACTGCCCGGCCTCCAAACGCAAACGTCTTCATCTGTGCCCGCTTCGTTGATGTTGGCGCTGGCTGCTGAAGACCGGTATCAGGTTCACCAGCTGTTAGCCGTGCTGCCCACGCTCACACCCGGTGAAGTACATCGTACTGAGTGGGTTCTGCATACAACCGATGGGAGCCGCTGTTGGTACGAGGTCGAAGCGCGACATCCAGAGAGCAGCACGATCATCGATGGGTATATCATCTCTCTGCACGACGTTACCGAACGCAAAACACTGGCCAATCGTCTGGAACTCTTTTTGTATGCTGTGGAACATGGCGCACACCCCATGCTCATCCTCGACGAGCACTTGCGTATCGTCCATATCAATAGTGCGTTTCAGCGCCTTTTCGACAAGAACATGTCAACTTCAACATCACATGAATTCGAGAGCATCGAACACGTTGTCGCCCACTACCAGTTCGATATTTCGCTGACGGAAATCCGTCGACATGTGCTTGCACAAGGACAGTGGCAAGGGCAGCTGACGGGGCGTCATCAGGATGGGCGTCCTCTGGTTCTCGACGTCAGCGTCTCTATGTTCAAGCGTGGCGGCCACACCTGGTTCTTCGTCATCGTGCAAGACATCACCGAAAAAGAGCAACTCACACAGCAGTTGCAACAAGCCAACCTCTTCCTGGAACAACTGATCGAACATAGCCCCATCGTCATGTTCCGCCGCGAAGGCGCAGATTTGCGACTCACCTATATCAGTCCCAACGTCGAACGCATTTTGGGTTTTTCCACCGATGCCATGTTGGGCAAGCCCATCGATGCTATAATGGAACGGGTACCGCCAGAAGAACTACCCCGTTTGCGCACGCACGCCCAGCGTGTGCTCGAACATGGCTACGATAGCCTTGTGTACCGTGCCTACCACCGCGATGGGTCATTACGCTGGATTTACGGTGTCAGCCGCCGTTTTACCAATGAAGACGGCACTCATTTTGTCGTTGGGTATCTCCAAGACATTACCGAGCAAGAAGAAGCACGGCAGGCTTTGCTGCAAAGTGAAAGTCGGTATCGCCAGCTGATCGACCAGAGCGGCCTGGTGATGTGCATTTTGGACATGGAAGGGTATTTTCTTTGGGCGAACCGCACTTTCGAAGAAACCACAGGATACACCATCGACGAATTGCGCTCGAAGACACTCTACGATTTTCTGGAACCTGAAACACCTTATGACATTGCACGCTTTCTACACACCCTGCATCAAGATGGGTATGCCGAAGGCATTGGGCGAGCCCGACACAAAGACGGTTCACGCCGCCTGTTCAAATACCGTACTTTTCTCCGCTTGGAAGATGGCGAAGCGTACATCTATGCGTACGGGCAGGACATCACCGAACAATATCATGCCAGCAAAGCCCAAAAGCGCCTGAAAGCGCTTCAACAAACGTTGTGGAAACTAGGCAAAACAGCATTGCAGGAACGTTCGCCCGAAGCGCTTTACACGTTCACTGTCACTACACTGGCCAAGGCGCTCCACGCGCCCTATGTCCTCCTGCTCACCTACACTCCCCATGCCGAGCGCACCATCCAGATTGCTGCGGCGCACGGGCTGGATAGCGAACAACAAGCCCGCCTGCTTGCTCACGGGCCCACGATGAAGCAGATCGTGGAAGTGCTGTTCACGCACACCCCTCGCACCTTGACGCACAAGACATTGTTTTTGCTGGACGAAGCCACACCCCATTTTGCCTATTGCTTGCCACTCACGCACGAGGACACGGCGTACGGTGTTCTCATAGTCGGAGCAAACGAAGATATTTTCGATGAGAGCACAACCCAATTTTTGCAAAACGTCAGCACACTGCTTGTCAACGCGTTTCATCGCTATGCCTACGAGCACGAAATCGAAACACTTGCCTACACCGACCCACTCACGCATCTCCCCAACCGACGCCTCTTTCTAGAAGAAGGCAACCGTCTTCTGGCTCTGGCACAACGCCATCAGCGTTCGGCCGCCCTGCTCTACCTCGACCTCGACCAGTTCAAAGAAGTCAACGACACCCTCAGCCACGAGGCTGGCGACCTGCTCTTGCGCGAAATGGCACACCGCCTGCGAGAAGCCACCCGTTCCAGTGACCTTGTCGCGCGGCTTGGGGGGGACGAGTTTGCGGCGCTCTTCTATGACATCGAGCGGGATGATGCGCTCCGTGTTGCATACCGCATCCAAGAAGCGTTTCAAGAACCTGTGGACATTTTTGGACACCGGATGGCGTTGAGCACCAGCATCGGTATCGCCTTGTTCCCCGAACATGGCACCGACCTGATGGACTTGCTCCGGAAAGCCGATATTGCCATGTACCACGCCAAGCGCACCCACGCCTTCATGACGTTCTATGACGAAAACCTGCAGATGCATCAGCCCGAACACCTGACCATGGCGGTTGACCTACGTACCGCCATCCAGAAACGCCAAATCGAGGTGTACTTCCAACCCATCCTCGACCTGAAGCGTGGAACGGTTCCAAAAGTGGAAGCCCTGGCACGCTGGTTCCACCCTGAGCACGGTTTCATCTCGCCAGGGGTTTTCATCCCCCTGGCCGAAGAACATGGTTTGATTACCGAGCTCGATCACATCATCCTCGAAAAATCCGCCCAATATCTGAAAGCATGGCACCGCGCAGGTCATCCACACCTTGGCGTGGCAATCAATCTCTCACCACAAACCATTCGAAACACGCAAATCGTCTCGTTTCTCAAAACGATTCTGAGCGTCTACAACCTTCCGCCTGGCAGCATCACCATCGAAATGACGGAAAGTATTTTTGCCGACCATCACGTCATCAAACCCATCCTGCAACAATTGCAAACGTTGGGGATTGAAATCGCCATCGATGATTTTGGCACAGGGTATTCCTCGCTGGCGTATATCGAAAACCTGCCCCTGAACATCATCAAAGCCGATCGCGGATTCGTCATGGGGATTGGCCAACGCCCCACCAGCGAAGCCATTTTGCGCACCATTCTGATCTTATGCCACAACTTGGGCATCGACTCACTGGCCGAAGGAGTAGAAACACGCCAACAATTACAATGGCTTCGCAAGCACAAATGCCGCTTCGCGCAAGGGTTTTTGCTCAGTAAACCCGTTCCTCCAGACGAAATCCTGGCTCGCATCATCTCCATCGAAGAAAATATCGCTTATCTGCTTTCAGAAACACCATCCATAGGAGAAGGGCAAGAATGAGAACCGATCACACGTTTCTTTCACCACCACCACGGGTGAAACTGGTCAATGCATTTGCCAACCCGTACGAAAATGCCGTCGCGACGGCACGTACCTGCTATTCGCCACGTGGCATCATCTACCCTGAGCAGGTGGCGGAAAAACCCGACTTGCGCGACCGCATCGCCGAAAGTATTTATCAGGCGGGACATCACACCACATTCCAGCATGGGCATGTGCAATTTGCGCTGGAAAATGTCAGCCGCCATTTCATCTGGTCGTTTCTCCATTCGCATCCGTTCTACAACAGCGAACAAGTCAGTCAACGCTATGTGCGCGTTGCCCCTGACCAGATGGCGATCCCCCCTTTGCGCGGAGACGCCCTTGCGCTCTACCGCCAAACGCTTGCACATCAGGTGGAAGCCTACGAACGCCTGATCGAACTGTTGACGCCCACTGTGGAGCGGCTCTACTTCGCACGGTTTCCATCACGCGCCCCGCGCAACGGGCAACCACACAGCATGGCACGCCGTTGGATTCCCAAACGTGCCCAGGAAGTCGCACGGTATGTGCTGCCCGTGGCCACATTCGCCTACCTGTACCACACTGTCAGCATTCTCACGCTGCTGCGCTACTGGCGTCTTTGCCGCCAGTACGATACCCCCACCGAAACGCATATGGTTGTCGAGCAGATGGTGAACGCCGTCCTGGAACTCGACCCGCTGCTGGCAAACATTCTCGAAGCCCCCCTGCCACTCGAAGAGACGCTCGAATATCGTTTCTGGCAAGAAGCCAATGCCCAACGCACCCCCTGGTCGCGCGAATACCGCGCCGAATTCGATGCCATGCTCGAAGGCCACACCAGCAAACTTGTCTCGTGGAAACCCGACAACGAAACTTTGTTGGCGCAAGCCGTGCGTGAAGTGCTCGGCGTGCCACGCCACGTGCTCAGCGATGCCGACGCCATCGCACTGGTGCTCGATCCACACCAGAATCGCTATTACGGCGAAGCCCTCAACGTCACGACGATGAGCAAACTCACGCGTACGCTGCATCACCCACATTACACGTTTCGCAAAAAACTCTCCCACACCGCCGATAGCCAGGACCAACGCCATCGCATGACGCCAGGTAGCCGCCCCATGCTCACCGCCTACCTCACGGAAGAGCCCGACTACATCACCCCCGCGCTCATCCGCGAGACGCCTGCTGCCCAGCGGCTGTACGACGACACGATGGCACGCACATGGGACGCCATCAACCGCCTGCGTGCACGTGGTGTCGAAGATGAATACGCGGCTTATTTGCTTCCCAACGCGGTCAGCATCCGCTTCACCGAAAGTGCCGATCTGCTGGCGTTGCATCACAAATTGCGCATGCGGCTCTGCTACAATGCCCAAGAAGAAATCTTTGCGGCCAGCCGCGACGAAGCCCTGCAAATCGCCAGCGTCAACCCCATCATCGGACGCTATCTTGGCGCCCCTTGCACGCTGCGTTTTGCCGCCAAACGCCGCCCCTACTGTCCCGAAGGCGACCGCTACTGCGGCGTCCCCGTCTGGAAACTACGTATCGAAGAATACGAGCGCGTGCTCTAACAAGGCCCCTTGCCCCTCAGCCAACAAAAAACGCCTGTCAGGTTCGCTTGCCTGACAGGCGTTTTGCTTCCTGCGGTGCTGGTTGATTACACCACGACCTTGTAGAGCGCATCCAGCTGCGATTCAAGCAACGTGATGGCTGAGCGCATCGTCTCATGGTCGAAGGCAAACCGTGCGCCCGCCGTCGCGTACAGCTCGGGCAACGAGCGCGTCCCACCGAGCGCCAGCGCCGCGCGGTACGCACGTACCGCCGCCGCCTGATCGTGGAGCGCGTTCGCCCACACCTGCACCGACCCCAGTTCTGCCAATCCGTATTCGACATAGTAGAAGGGGATGGTGAAAATGTGCAGCTTGCGGTGCCACCCTGTGGCTTTGGCATCTTCCAGTCCACGCCAATCCACACCCGGCATGAAACGGTCCCACAATTCACGCCACTTTGCGTCACATGCCGCGGGGTCGCGTGCCAAATCCATGTTCTCGTACACCCAATGCTGGAAGGCATCCACCACTGCCATGTATGGCCAGAAGAGCATAATCCCTTCCAGATGCTCGATACGGGCACGGGCGTAATCCTCATCATCGTAAAAGCCGCCTTCATTTTGGTGCCAGTAGGGGGCAGAGAGCAGCTCCATTGCCATCGAAGCCACCTCGGCAAATTCCATGCCCACATCGCGCTGATGAATGTACGGCAACGCAAACGCCTCGAAAGTATGGAACGCATGTCCCGCTTCGTGCATCATCGTGCGCACATCGCTTTGCAAGCCCACCGCATTCATGAAGATGAAGGGGCGGCGCGTGACTGGGAAGTCGATGCAATACCCACCAGGCCCCTTGCCCTTACGGTTCGCCAGGTCCAGGCACCCTTCTTCACACATGATGTCGAAGTAGCCCCCTAGCGTTTCGTCCACACGGTGGAAAATGCGAGCCGAAACCTCAATCAGCTCGGTTTCCGACTGGAAGGGGCGTAGCGGTGGGCGCAAAGCGGGATCAACGTCCAGATCCCACGGGCGCAGCGTTTCTACCCCCAACAACTGGCGTCGGCGCTCGTAAATGCGCAACGCTGCAGGCACCACAACATCTTCGATCGCTTGGTGGAAGGTGCGGCAATCGTCGGGCGTGTAATCGAAGCGCGCCAGTTGCTGCCAGCGAAAGTCGCGATAGGTGGCAAAACCTGCATTGCGGGCCTGCTGTTCGCGCACATCCAACAGGCGTTGCCACAAATCGTTCAACGCCTCGCGGTCAGCCAGCTGGCGATCCATCATCGCCCGCCATGCGCGTTCGCGCAGGTCGCGGTCGTGTTCCTGCAACAGAGGGCGCATCTGTGGCAAGGTGCGTTCTTCGCCTTCCCATTCCACGGTTTGCGCCCCCGTGATTTTGTTGTATTCGTTCGTCAGGTTGCGCTCTTCGGTAAACAAGGGCACGTTTTCTTCGCGGAAAATGCGTGCCTCGGTCTCCATGCGCTTCAAGGGCAATTCGAATCCTTCGGGGCGCAACCCCGACGCCAGCAGTTTCTGCTTCAACGCCTGTTCAGCAACCTGCACATGCGGATAGACCTCGCTCAGAAAGCGCTTGAACCGTGCTTCGGCTTCTTCGTCGGTGGTATCCTGCGTTGTGGTGACATAAAGCCGTGCATAGATTTCGTGGATGCGCTCATCCAGCGCCGACCAGCCCTGCAACCACGTATCCACCGTTGCCTCGGTCAGTGGTGCTTGCTGCAAAGCCTCATAGTACGGACGCAAGTCATCCCACGTCCAGTCCAGAAACGTCTGATAATCGTTCGGCAATTCCAACATACGCTCATCTCCTCTTCTTTGCGTAATAGGATGACAAAGGGCCACGCTCGCGCCATTCACGCGCCAGCATGGCGTACATTTTCATGTCGTCGAAGCGGGCACCATTGCGGCATTCTTCCCGCAACACACCTTCCAATTGGAAGCCCAGCCGCTCCGCAATGGCACAACTCGCATGGTTGCCCGTGGCACACCGCAGATACACGCGGTTCAACCCCAACTCAGCAAACGCAAAGTCCACAATCACCTGTGCCGCACGAGTCATGATTCCATGCCCGGTGTAGGCCTTGCTGAGCCAATAGCCCACGCCCCCCGACGAATGTTCCGGGCGAATGGCATGGACATCAATCGAGCCAATGACTTCGTAGTCATGCCACAGGTAGAACAGATACATTCGCCCTTCCGCCGTCCAGGTGAGTGCCTGACGAATGAAATCGCGAATATCCTCGGGACCTTTGCAGGTCAACGCCCAGGGTAACCAGCGCCCCAAATGCTGGCGGTTCGGTTCCACAGTGCGATATACCGCCTCGGCATGGTGCAAAAACGCCAGCCGAATCTGAATACCATCTTCCAATTCAAACGCCGCCATGACCAACCTCGTAAATTGTTGCACTGGCAAACTATTCTATTCGAGGGAAAATAGGTAGCAAATAGGCGCAACCGCGCTATACTTGCATAGCATATCCCCACCGGAACAGGGAGGCAAACATGGCAACGCTTGTCAAATACATTGTGTTGGGAGCAGGTGGCCTGGTGCTACTTGGGATTGTGTTGCTGTGGGTGATGGCACGGACCACAGGCCCGCGCCACGAGCCTGGTGTGCGCAACGGCCAGCTGGCACCGTGTCCACCAACGCCCAATTGTGTATCCAGCCAGGCCGATCCCACCGATCGTGAGCATTTCATCGCCCCTATCCGCTACGAAGGTGACCTACAAACGGCTCACGACCGCCTGTTGCGCGTCATTCAGGCCATGCCGCGTGTCACCATCATCGAAAACCGCCCCGACTACATCTATGCCGAGTTCCGCACGAAGTGGATGCGGTTTGTGGACGATGTCGAGTTTTACTTCGACGATGAAGCGAAGGTCATTCACGTGCGTTCGGCGTCGCGGGTAGGATATGGCGACATGGGGGTGAACCGTGCTCGTGTAGAGGCCATTCGCGAAGCGTTTATGCCATCAGTCCCTTGAAGAAAATCGCTTTCCTCGATGCGGCACGCCTAGCTGCATTTCGCAACCGCACCTTTCGGCGGCGCGCGCCCTGGCAGGTGCGCCACCGCGATGCGGCGATCGTGTTTGTGTGCGAACGGGGGGACGTCTTCTGCTGGCCTATTCGCGGTCTGCTACGAGCAGCAGTGGGCGAATAGGCCACAGGCAGCCCTTCGACCGTGCGCTTACAGAAGCCCAACGCCGCTTGCGCATCATGCCCATCGGCATTGCTGCGGCAGGGGCATGGCGCTACGCCTTCGTGTCCGATCTTCCACACCTGCCCGAACAGGCACGCCTGTTTACCGCTGCAACGAAAGCGGCACCAAGGGATCGGGAGTGAGCCAGAGGCAGCGTGCTAGAAGGGCTGTAC
>WFOS01000028.1 GCA_015487975.1 Ardenticatena sp. | reverse complement strand
CCTTGCTCACCCCTTTCACTCGCCGTGCAGAGATCTGGGTAATCACCAGACAAATGGCACTTTACACGGATACTCTGTACATGTATAATGGATGATGTCTGGCATCGAAAATCATCCGAACAGGAGGTGGCGCTATGCCGAAGAACATGGGGAATTGGGACCGAGTGATTCGCATTCTTGTGGCACTTTTGTTCGCCTATCTCTATTTCAGCGGCACAGTGACGGGTGGGCTCGGGCTGCTGTTGTTGGTGATTGGCATCATCTTCCTGGTGACCAGCGTGGTAGGATTCTGCCCGTTGTACAAAGTCTTCAATTTCAGCACACGCAACACCTGACGGCATGGCGTTTTGTGTGGCCGACCTGGTCTCTACACCGGGTCGGTTTTTTCTTTAGGGAAAGCAGGAGAACGAAGGAGCAGATGGAACATGACGCTGACCGAGTTCGAAAAGCAGATTGCCACCAGCCCGATACCAGTCGTGGTGGATGTATGGGCGCCCTGGTGCCTGCCCTGTCGTATGACAAAACCCCTGTTGGAAGAACTGGCACACACCTACGAAGGGAGAGTGGCCTTTCTCGCCATCGATGCCGACGAATCACCCGAGGTTGCTCGCGCGTTCAACGTGATGGCCATCCCAACCTTGCTGATTTTCGAGCGTGGGGAACTTACCCAGCGGCTGGTAGGCGCCCAGTCACCGAGTACATATGCCACCCTTTTTGCCCGTTTGGCTGGAGAACCCACCGACGCAGACACGCACACCGCCTTCATCTCGCCGACTGAGCGGCTCTTACGGTTGGGAGCAGCAGCCGTTCTGGCAGTCGCGGCGGCAGCCAGCGGGCAATGGTGGATCGGCCTGTTTGCCGCGGGGCTGGCATTTTGGGGGGTGTACGACCGTTGCCCACTCTGGCAAGCGATACGTGCCCGGCTCTTTCCAGGTTGAAACAGAGGCGGCATTTGGCGTGCATGGCACACATGATACCATACGCAGCCAACCAACCGATGCCATGTGTGAGGAGGAAATGGCCATGCAGGTTTGCCGCACAATCGAAGAACTGCGTGCTCTCCGTGCACAACTTCCTGCACCGGTGGGATTCGTTCCCACCATGGGCTATCTGCACGCCGGCCATCTGGAACTGGTGCGCCGTTCGCTGCTCGAAAATGCTGCAACCGTGGTGAGCATTTTTGTCAACCCCACACAATTCGACCGCAAAGACGACCTCGAGGCGTACCCTCGCGATGTGCCGCGCGACATACGCCTGCTAGAAGAAGCAGGCGTGGATGTGGTCTTTGTGCCCGAAGTGGAAGAAATGTACCCAAACGGATTTGCCACGACGGTGCATGTCAGTGGCATGACGGATGTGCTGGAAGGCGCACACCGACCGGGGCACTTCGATGGCGTGGCAACCGTGGTGAGCAAACTTTTCAACATCGTGCAACCCGACCGCGCGTACTTTGGGCAGAAAGATGCCCAGCAAGTGGTGGTGGTGAAGCGATTGGTAGCCGATCTGAACTTCCCCATCGAGATCCGCACCGTGCCCATCGTGCGTGAGCATGACGGGCTAGCGCTCAGTTCGCGCAACGTGCGCCTTAGTCCACACGGTCGCGCGATTGCGCCCACACTCTACCAGGCGCTGCACGCCGCCGAAGAAGCCTGGGTGCAGGGCGAACGCCGTGCCGAAGTCCTGCGCAATTTGGTGGAAGAACGCCTGGCGCAGGAGCCTGCTATCCGTGTGGAATACGTTAGCCTGGCCGACCCGGAAACGCTGCAAGAACTGAGCGGCGAAATCGAAGCCGGGCTGCTCTCGTTGGCAGCGTGGATCGAGAACGTACGGCTGATCGACAACATCCCTTTACCACCCTCGAAGGAGTAAACCCATGCGACACCTGAAATGGTTCAGCCTCTTCGTGCTCGTTCTGGTGCTGACAGCATGTGGGCAAGACATGCTCCCCAACGCCGATCAAGTCACCGGCGAACGCGGATGTACGGAAATCGGCTGTTCCAGCGGCCTGATTGTACGTCTGACCGGTCATGTTCCGGAGACGTTCACCATCGCTGCGCAACGTCCTGGACAGCCGCCCATCGTTGCCATCTGCCCCGATGGCCGCATCACTGTGCCCGAACGCGAAGGCGATGCAACCGCCATGTGCGAGCCAGACGGGGTCTTTTTCATTGGATTCACGCCCGAAGAGGTCGAAATTGTGGTGCGTAGTGGTCAGAAAGGGCTGACCACACTGGTTGAACCCACATATGAGAAGGTGCAACCGAACGGCCCCGGTTGTCCACCCACCTGTCAACAAGCCACCGTCGAAATCAACATACCTTGATGCGTATAGAAACAAAAAGCGGGGCGCCCGATGGCGCCCCGCTTTTCATTGGATCCCCCCGACACGTTATGGCGCCCACGAAAGCACATGGTCGTCATAGCCAGTGTAGGTGAGCCCCAAACCGTCCAGTGCACTGCCGAACATGGGGCGCTGATTGCCACCATCGGCGTCCATCACGTAGATGCGCCAGAGCCCATCGCGGTCGGAGAGGAAGGCAATGTGGCGGCAATCTGGCGACCAAGCAGGCGCGGCATTGTTGGGTGGCGGGTCGAGCGCCAGCGGGCTGTGTGTTGTCAGACGGCGCAGGTTGCTCCCATCAGGCGCGACAGTGTAAATCTCCCAGTGGTCGTGTTGCCAGTAGGTGAACGCAATCATGCCGTTGGCGCACACGCGTGGGTCGCGAGCGTAATGGTCGCCCAGCACCGTTTCCTGGCTGCCATCGTTCAACGTCAGGCGGCGTAACGCCCCACCTGGCACATCGGGGTCAGGATTGTCGCCCCGATAGACCAATGCGGTGCCATCCGGCGTCCACGATGGTGAGAACGAGTGGGGGTCACTTGGCACGCCCTGGAATGCCCCATCAGCCAGATCGACCACCCCCAATTGCCAGTAGGGGTCGGCTGGCAACGTCGTGCAAAACGAAGTCCCAAACACCGAGAAGCATTGCTCTTCTTCGCTCAACCGTCCCCCATTCTGCCACGTCAGCGCAATCCGCGAACCATCCGGGCTCCATGCGGGATGACGCACCAAATCATCCTCGAACAGACGCATCGGGTTGCTTCCATCCGCGTTGGCGACGTACAACCCCGGCCATGGCTTGCGCCAGTCCACATACGCAAAGCGGCTGCCATCCGGCGACCAGACGGGGTCCATCCCCACCCCCACCTGACGCAACCCTTGCCCATCCGCGCCAATCGTGTAGAGCGCTCCACCGGGCGCCACTTGGAACAGAAGCGTGCCCGTCAATGCCTCGCGCGTGGGGGAAGGTGAAGGCGTCACGGTTGGGGCAGGTTGTGCGCTCGATGCGGAATGCTGCACCGTCACGGTGGGCGTTGGCGTGCGTTCCACCGTCGGGGAAGGCATTGGCGACGTTGTTTCCAGCGGTTCAACCGGCGTTGGCGAAGGTGTTGGCGAAGGCGCTGGCGTTGGAGCGGCAGGAGCGGGTGATTCCTGCGCCACAATGGGTGTCGGCGTGGGGGGTCTGGTCTGCAAAGGGCGTGGGGTTGGTATGGGAGCGGGGCCATCGCCACAAGCGGCGAGGAATGCCGCCAGCACAAACAAGACCAGCCATCGGCGAGCCGTTTTCTTCTGCGGAACCATGAGCGCACTCCTGCATCGGTTATTCATAGCGCAAGGCTTCGATGGGGTTGAGGCGACTGGCACGAAACGCGGGATAGATGCCAAAGAAGAGCCCCACTGCTGCCGAAAAGCCCGTCGCGAGCAACACTGCATCCAGTGTGACGACGGGCGTCAAATTCTCACTCAAACGACTGATGATGATCGAGCCCAGCCATCCCAGTGCAATCCCTAGCAAGCCGCCAATCATGCTCAGCGCCACCGCTTCGATGAGGAATTGCAACAGAATGTCGCGCCGCTTGGCGCCAACTGCCTTGCGAATGCCAATTTCGCGTGTGCGTTCGGTAACACTTACCAGCATGATGTTCATGATGCCAATCCCCCCCACAAGGAGAGAAATACCCGCAATCGCCCCCAGGAAGAGCGTCAATACGCCTGTGATTTGGCCGAAGATCGCCACCAGGTCGGCCTGATTGATGACCGTGAAGTCGTCATCTTCGCGAAACTGGATGTTGTGGCGCTCACGCAGCAATTCGGTAATCTCATCCGCCACCTGGTCCATCACGTCGGCGCTTGCCACCTGCACGTAGATGACCGTCACCAGCAATTCACCCCGCTGGTTGCGAGGGCTGAACATGCGGCGGTGCATGGTCGAAAGCGGAATCCAGATGTTGTCGTCTTCGCTGCCAAACGCTCCGCCCCCCTTACGCTCCATGACGCCAATCACACGGAAGGGAATACCATTCAGCTTGATGACTTCCCCGATGGGGTACTCACCCTCGGGAAAGAGGACGTCGTAAGCGCTTGCACCGAGTACCGCCACACGCGCCCCGGTGGCTGCTTCGCTTTCGTCGAAGAAGCGCCCAATCTCCACAGTGAAGTTCCGCACCTGGGGGAAATCGATCGTCACACCCGATACCGGGAAACGTCGGTTGATGCGCCCCCGTTCGACATTGGCGCCTAGCGAAAGTTCCGCGGCGACAGCGACGACGTTGGAGACGTTGCGCGGATCGGCAATGGCTTCGGCATCGTTCACGGTAAGTGTCAGCCCACTGGAACGCCCCCCTTCACCCGGTGAACCGGGAATGACGAACAACAGATTCGTGCCTGTACTTTCGATGGATTCGGTCACAAATTTCTGTACCCCTTGCCCCACGCTGAGCAACGCAATCACTGCACCAACGCCGATGATGATGCCCAGCATGGTCAGGACAGAACGCAGTTTGTTGGCCGAAAGCGCCCGCAGGGCAATACGAATGCCTTCCTTGATATTCATTCGGCCTGCTCCTTCTGCTCTTCATGCTCCACAAGATGTCCATCAGGATGATGGGTGATGCCATCTTCTTCACGCTCCACCAATCCGTCACGAATCCAAATGCGGCGCGGAATTTGCCCGCCAATTTCGGGGTCGTGGGTCACGAAGACGATGGTAATCCCCCGCTCTTCGTGCAGGCGGCGGAAAAGCGCCATGATTTCGGCGCCGGTTTTGGTGTCCAGGTTGCCAGTTGGTTCGTCCGCCAGAATGATGGACGGATTGGTCACCAGTGCCCGCGCAATCGCCACGCGCTGCTGTTGGCCACCGCTCAACTCGTTGGGCTTGTGGTCAAGGCGATCGCCCAGCCCCACGGCCTTGAGCGCCTCGATGGCACGTTCGCGCCGATTTTTGACGCCACGTGCATACAGCAAAGGTAATTCGACATTTTCGACAGCAGTGGTGCGCGGGAGCAGGTTGAATTGCTGAAACACAAAGCCGATACGCCGGTTGCGGATTTCGGCCAGTTGGTCGTCGTTCATTTGCCCCACATCTTCACCCGCCAGCACGTATCGCCCACTGGTCGGCTGGTCCAAACAGCCGATGATGTTCATCAGCGTACTTTTGCCCGAACCACTGGGGCCCATGATAGCAACCCATTCGCCTTCGTAGATGTCGAGCGAGATACCGCGCAGGGCATGGACTTCGACGTCACCCATGCGGTACACTTTGGTCACGTTTTCCAGATGGATGAGCGGTTCGGTCGTGGCGGTTGTCTTGACCATTGTTTCTGCTTGCACACTCATGGATTAGTTCCCCTCCAACTGGCGACGCAGTTGTTCGCGGCGATCGATGCTGGGGATGATGACGATGTCGCCTTCTTCCAGCCCGGCGATGACTTCGCTGTGGGTATCACCACGCAGGCCAATGGCAATTTCAACCGATACAGGTGTACCATTTTCGATTTTCCAGACACTGAGTTTGCCGGTTGTACGATCGATCGAGATGGCACGGTTGGGTATGATGAGCACGTCTTCCAGCACCTGGGTGACGATTTGGGCGTTACCGGTCATACCTGGGCGCAGCGGCCCCGGTGCTGTTGCCAGATCGAGATCAACACGGACGGGGTAGGTGGCGACACCCTGGGCGTCCACACGGGCCACAGGCGCCACATGCGTAACACGCCCCCGCATGACGCCATTGCGGTAGGCATCGAGGGTGACGGTGACGGCGTTCCCCACTTTGACCTGCCCCACATCCAGCTCGTCCACGCCAACTTCGAGCTCAAAGCGCGACATGTCCGCCAGCACGATGGCAGGCGTTGCGGACGAAACAAGTTCGTACGGTTTGATGTTGACGTTGGCGATGGTGCCATCGAAAGGGGCAACGATGGTTGCGCCGTCGAGGTTGTGTCTGGCCTGTTCGAGCGCCAGTTCGGCCTGTTCGACCTGGGCTTCTTGAATGCGCAGGTCGGTGGGGTTGACCTCGCCACGCAGGCGTTGCAGGTTGGCGCGCGCCTGTTCGACCTGGGCTTCGGCAGCGAGAATGTCGGCCTCGCTGGGCGTTTCAAGCAGGCGTTGCAGGTTCGCGCGTGCCGATTCGACCTGGGCGCGTGCCTGCGCAATTTGTTCGGGGGTTGGGCTGTTGGCCACTTCTTCGTAAGCGATGCGGGCGGCTTCGTATTCGATGGTCGCCTGTTCGAGTTGCAGGGATTGGGGGAGCATGGCCACATCGGGACGCCACTTCACCTGGTCGTAAGCGGCCTGGGCCTGTCGCAAAGCGGCTTCGGCGTTTTTGAGGCGCTGTTGTGCCGATGCCAGTTGCACCGGATCGGGCCCTGCCAGCAAGCGGTCGAGCGCCGCCTGGGCAGCTTCGAGGCTCGCGCGGGCAGCGGCAATTTCAGCCGCCGAGGGACCTTCTTTCAACTTGGCAAGGTTGGCTTCGGCACTCTGCACCTGGGCTTCGGCCGCGCGACGTTCGGCTTCGGATGAAGCGGGGTTGCGCAGACGCTCGAGTTGCGCCTGGGCAATTTCAAGGTTGATTTCCGCCTGCCGGACGGCCAGTTCCAGGTCGGTCGTGTCGAGGCGAGCGAGCACGTCGCCTTTGCGCACTGTTTGCCCTTCTTCGACCAACACTTCGGCGACGCGCCCCGGTGTGTCGAAGACGAGCGAAACCTGTTCATTGGGCATCACCGTGCCAGACGCATTGATACTGGCGACAAGCCGCCCCCGTTGAACGACGATTTTCTCTTCACTCTGCACAGCCGATTCTTCCTGGGATGATGTGGCAAAACGCGCATATCCCACCCATGAAAGAGCCGCCAAAACGGCAATAACGATGATGGCAATGACTCCCCGACGCATGGCTCACTCCTCGTTTTGGTCGTTTGGTGTGAAATGTGCCTGTACGTGTACGCTGAGCACGTTCGTTCGGTTGTTCACAAGAAAGATTTGCTCAGGCGATCCGACATTTTTCATTTTTTCTCGAAAGGATGGAAAAGTCGTGGAGCAACCGTGAGCATCGCAGCTACGCACGCAACCACTGCCCCCACCAACGCACCAGACGCCTGATGAGTGGCCCCCAGCGAGAGTGTGCCAGCCACTGTGAACGCCACGCTGCCCCTGCCAGTTGCGCCACCCCCGACGAATAAGTCGGGTAGGCACGCATGGGGGCAAAAAGTGCTGTGAGGCGTGCCCCCCGTTCTAGCGCGGCGGTGAATTCGGTGAGCACTTCGCCGGCACGTTCGGCAACGATGGTCGCCCCAAGCAGGCGCCCATTGGCACGATGCACGGCTTTGACGAAGCCGCTGGTATCGCCTTCGGTGACGGCACGGTCCACGCGGTCGAGCGGCCAGATGGTGGTGCGTACATCGTCGAAGCGGGCACGGGCGTCCGCTTCGGTCAATCCAACACGCGCCACTTCCGGCTCGGTGTAGACGACGGCGGGTAGGGCATCGCGGCGGGCTTTGGCACGCAGCGGGAAGAGGGCATTGCGAAAGGCTGTGAAGCCTTGCGCGCCAGCAAGGTGCGAAAATTGTGGGTTGTCGGCGATGCAATCCCCCGCGGCGAAAATGTGGGGCTGGCTGGTACGCAACGTCTCGTCCACCAGCACGCCTTTGGGCGAAACAGCCACACCAGCCACGTCCAGCCGCAACGTATCCAGCACAGGCCGACGCCCCGTCGCCACCAAGAGCATCTCACCGCGAAGCGGGATGGCGTCACCTTCTATCCAAACGGCTATGTCGCTCCCTTTCTGGGCGACACGCGCCACCAGGCCTTTGCGAAAATGGACGCCTTCGGTTGCCAGCCGCGCTGCCAGCACAGCGCGGGCTTCGGGTTCTTCGGTGGGCAGCACATCCACGTCCACAAGCGTCACGCTGGCCCCCAGGCGAGCATACGCCTGCCCCAGTTCAGCACCAATGGGTCCGGCACCAATGACAATGAGATGGGCAGGCAAATGTTCGTTTTCGAAAATGGTTTCGTAGGTGTGAAAAGGCACATCCATCAGGCCTGGGATGGGTGGGATGAAAGGACGCGCCCCCGTGCAGAGGATGAAGCGTTTGCCACGCAAGCGCACATCCTGACCGACGCGGATGGTATGCGGGTCTTCGAACTGTGCCTCCCCCAGGTAGACATCGATGCCCTCGGCCT
Organism: Ardenticatena sp.; assembly: GCA_015487975.1. Lineage (GTDB taxonomy): Bacteria > Chloroflexota > Anaerolineae > Ardenticatenales > Ardenticatenaceae > Ardenticatena. Next base: position 15,971 of record WFOS01000028.1, on the reverse strand, counting down.
GCAAGGTTTCAGGGGTTTCATGCGCGTAAATGTGCTGCATGACGCGCTGCACATATGCACGCACTTGCGTCATCTCGACCCGCACGTGCTCGCCACCATAGACACCATAGGCCATCCCCTCACGCATCGTCTGTGCCACCTTGGCAACTTTGAGCAAGGCTTTGCTCGGAACACAGCCACTCCATGTACAATCGCCACCAATGCGATGCTTTTCGACGAGCGCCACGGGAAGCCCAAGAGAGGCGGCGCTCCGGGCGGCTGTCAGGCCAGCCGAACCAGCCCCGATGACGATGAGCGGGTATGTTTTGGGTCTTGACATGGCTTCCATCCTCGCATGTTCAGAGTAATTGCGGCAAAAACGTTGGCAAAGGAGACCCATTGCCAGATGGTTTTACCATGTTCGCCCCTAGGTGCGAATAGTTGATAGGATACCGTACACCGGGCGCTATGAAAAAAAGAATTGTATTGTTTGCCAGATAAAGAGTTGAACACGACCGACTTCCGAAAAGACCATCCGAAACCGCCGCATCCCGCCCAGAGCCTCTCATATTTGGGGAGCGTTCCAGACGCAGAAGTCTGCTCTCACCGCTTCTCACGCTGTGCTATACTTCTCCCGTACCGTCCAACGAACGCAGGCAGAAACGCCCATGAATCCGGAAGTGCCCTTGCAAGAACTCGAAGGCACAATCGAGCGCATCACCTATCAGAATGAGGAAAATGGCTACACCGTTGCCAAAGTGCAGCCGCGGGGCAAACGCTATGAAGTCACCGTAGTCGGGACCCTCAGTGGCGTGCAGGTTGGCGAATCGGTACGCCTGCGCGGCTTCTGGACCACGCATCCTGAATACGGGCGTCAATTTCAGGTGCGGTCGTACACGGTACACCTGCCCGCCACCATCGAGGGCATTCGCAAATACCTCGGCAGTGGGCTCATCAAAGGCATTGGGCCCGTCATGGCCGCGCGTATTGTAGCACACTTTGGCAAAGAGACGTTGAACATTATCGAACAGCAGCCCGAACGCCTGCTCGAAGTCCCAGGCATTGGCAAGAAGCGTGTGGCGCGTATCCAGCAAGCCTGGCACGAGCAGCAACACATCAAAGAAATCATGCTCTTTCTCCAAGCACACGGCGTCAGCACGGGGTTGGCAGTGAAAATCTACAAGCAGTACGAAGACGAGGCGATTGCCATCCTGCGCACTGACCCCTACCGACTGGCGCGCGACATTTACGGCATCGGCTTCAAAACAGCAGATGCCATTGCCCAAAAACTAGGCCTGCCCCCCGATTCCCCCCAACGCATCGAAGCGGGGCTGGTCTATACGCTTTCTCACTTCGCCGACGATGGGCATTGCTTTGCCACGCGCGAAGAATTGGTGGCCACTGCCTCATCCCTGCTCGAAGTGCCCCCTGACGTCTGCGAATGGCATCTTGATACGCTCATTGGCAATGAAATCCTCATCGCCGATGAAGAGGCGATCTACCTCCCCCCCTTCTACTACGCCGAAGTGGGCGTCGCTCGCAAGCTTCATCTGCTTATGCAGAGCCGCCATGACCGTCTGGCCGCCTTCGCCGATGCCGATTGGGCCCGCATTTTCGAATGGCTTGACCGCCACAGTCCCTTTCCGCTTGCCCCCGAACAACAACAAGCCGTGCGCATGGCCTTCATCCAGCGCGTCAGCATCCTGACGGGGGGGCCTGGTACGGGCAAAAGCACCGTTACGGGCGCCATCATTCGCCTGCTCCGCGCCAAGGGGCAAAGCGTCCTGCTAGCCGCCCCCACCGGGCGCGCCGCCAAACGGCTCAGCGAAGCCACCGGCTTGCCAGCCCAAACCATCCACCGCCTGCTCGAATTCAAACCCTCGGCAGGCAACCTCTTCTTGCGCGACCGCGACAATCCTCTGGATGCAGACATGATCATCGTGGACGAAGCCTCGATGATCGACATTCTGCTCATGAACCATCTGCTCAAAGCCATCCCTGCCGGGGCCCACCTGCTCATCATCGGCGACATCGACCAGTTGCCCTCGGTGGGGCCGGGCAACGTGCTGCGCGATCTGATCGACAGCGAGCACATTCCCGTCACACGGCTCAAAACCATCTTCCGCCAAGATGCCGATTCCTACATCATTGTGAACGCCCACCGCATCGACGAAGGGCGCATGCCCATCTTCGCCCGCAACAGCCGCGATTTCTTCTTCTTCAAGCAACCAGAACCGGAACCTGCCGCCGACTTGTTGTTGGACATCGTCGCGCGGCGCATCCCGCGTAAATTTGGCTACGACCCGCTGAACGACATTCAGGTCCTCAGCCCCATGCACCGCGGTGCCGCAGGCGTTGGCGAACTCAACCGTCGCCTGCAAGAACGCCTCAATCCGGCTCGCCCCGGCATAGCCGAATACCGTCATGGGCACCGCATCTTCCGCGTGGGCGACCGCGTTATGCAGATTCGCAACAACTACGAGAAGCAAGTCTTCAACGGCGACATGGGGCGTCTCATCGCGATTGACCTCGAAGAGCAACAACTTGTGGTGGATTTCGAGGGAGAGCAGGTTTCCTACGAATTCCACGAGCTCGATCAGGTAGTCCATGCCTACGCCATCAGCGTCCACAAATCGCAAGGCTCTGAATTTCCCGTGGTCGTCATGCCCATCCTCACCCAGCACTACATGATGCTGCAACGCAACCTGCTTTACACCGGTATCACACGCGCCCGTGAAATGGTGGTGCTGGTCGGCAGCAAACGTGCCATCGCCATCGCCGTGCGCAACAACCGTGTGGCACACCGCAACACACGCTTGGCGCACCGCCTGCGCAACGTCCCCGATCTGGACAACCTGCTGGACGTGTACGCATGAAAAGACGCCGCCCCTCGAACGAGAAGCGGCGTCATGCGCCTCAGCCAGTCTGGCATCAGTGGGGTGGCAACAAAACGGTGAATGTCGTCCCCTGTCCCACCGTGCTATCCACTTCGATCTTGCCGCCATGCAGGCGCACAAACTCGCGCGTCAGCGTCAGCCCCAAGCCTGTGCCTTCCCATGCGCGGCTGGCCGAGCTATCCAACTGACGGAAGCGTTCGAAAATCGTATCGAAGTGTTCTTTGGGAATTCCGATGCCAGTATCTTCCACCTCGAATTGATACCAGCCATTGGGCAACTGCCGCCCACGCACTTCCACATAGCCACCTTCGGGCGTGAACTTGATGCCATTGCTCACCAGGTTGTAGATGATTTGCTTGAAACGCAGCCGATCGGCCACAATGCGCTGCAAATCGGGGTGAAGGTTGATGCGCAATTCGACCCCTTTGCTCTTTGCCATATCTTCCAGCAGGACACAAACTTCGCTGATGGCCTCGCGCACATCGAACGGTTCCAAGCGCAAATCCATGCGCCCCGATTCGATTTTGCTGAGGTCGAGGATATCCTCCACCAGGTCGAGCAGATGGCGGGCGCTCCGCAGAATGTTGCCGACATAGCGTTTTTGGTGCTCGTTCAATTCGCCGAACAGCTCATCGTGCAGCAACTCGGCGTGCCCGATAATGATGTTGAGCGGTGTGCGCAGCTCGTGACTCACCGTGCTCACGAACTCGCTTTTCAAACGGTCGAGCTCACGCAGCTCGGCGTTGGCTTTCTCCAATTCGACCACTTTAGCTTCGAGCTTGTCCACCAGGCGGCGCGTGTGCTCTTCGAGGTAGATTGCGCGTTCGTCGGCAGACACTTCTTCGCGCTTCCCAGCCAGGAACGCTTCGACCTGTTCGATCAGCTGATCGATGTCAATGGGCTTGGGCAGATACCCGTCGCACCCGGCAGCCAACGAACGCTCACGGTCCCCCTGCATGACGTTGGCGGTCAGCGCCACAATGGGGACATGCCGCAACGCTTCGATGCTCTTGATTTTGGTTGCGGCTTCGTAGCCATCCATGCCGGGCAGGTTGATGTCCATCAGAATCAAGTCAGGGCGTACTTCCTGCGCTTTGCGGATTCCACTTAGCCCATCATCGGCTTCGATGACTTCGTAGCCCTGCGCTTCGAGCACGCGCCGCACCAGCATTTTGTTCGCCGGATTGTCTTCCACATACAAAATTCTGCGCCCCATTTCGCCTTCACCCCTCTGCTCTGCTCGTCAATTCACATCCACCAGACTGCCCTTACGACGATGTTTTGGCCTCTTCCAGGAATTTACGCACCGTTTTGGGCAATTCGCGGGTGTTGATCGGTTTCGTCAAGAACCCATCGCAACCGGCCTCCTTAGCGCGTTCCGCGTCCGAGACCATGGCACAAGCCGTCAGCGCCACGATGGGAATATGCCGAGTTTTTGGGTTCGCTTTGAGGCGACGAGTCAGCTCGAAGCCATCCATGCGTGGCAACTGCAAGTCCATCAAAATCAGGTCGGGTGGTTCCTGCGCAACCATTTCCAACCCCTTGATGCCGTCGGACGCCCACTCGACCCGAAAGCCATGAAACGACAACAAATCGCAGACCAGCGTGGCATTCGGCCGGTGGTCTTCGATGACAAGGATGTACGGTTGTTTTTCTTCGCTCATACGCCTCGCCCCTTTCGCTCTGGTTGGCGCCTTTGTACCTATTTGCACAGATACGGTTCCGCCGAAAAGTATAAAACAATCTCCATTTTTCGCGAATAGGAGAAAAGCCCCATACGTGCAATGGTCTTTTTTTACGCCGGGACAATCACGGGGTAGACCAATGGTCTACGCGCCGTCAATTGGCGAATCTGTTGCCGCACAACCTGGCGAATCACCGTCTCGATATCCTCGTCCGTATCCTCGAAAGTCAGGTTGCGCAGGGCGTTTTGCAGAATATCACGCAGGGTTTCGTACTCTTCATGGCGCAACAGCCCATGTGTGATGATGTGTGGCTCACCAACGACGGCATTGCGTGTTTCGTCTACCGGCACGACCACGACCACGAACCCACCACGCGCCAGACGCAAGCGGTCACGCAGTAGAGCGATGTGGATTTCGTTCACTCGTCGGCCATCGGCAAAGAGCAAATCACCGCCCACAGAGGGCGCCGTTGCCCATCCTTCTGACCAAACATGCACCGGCGTACCACTTTCGACGAGGATGATGCGATCATCGTGGATGCCCTCTTCGCGGGCGAGGTCGGCATGCAGGGCAAGGTGGCGATATTCGCCCTGAATGGGCATGAAAAAGCGTGGCCGCACCGTGTCGAGCATGATACGCATTTCGTCGCGGGCGGCGTGGCCACTTACGTGAACCGGCCAGAGTGGCGGATGCAGGACACGCGCCCCCAGGCGAAAGAGGCGGTTGATGGTGCGGTTGACCAGTTCTTCGTTGCCAGGGATGGTGTGGGCGCTGAGCACCACCGTATCGCCGGGGCGAATGGCAAGGTGCGGGTATTCGCCACGTGCCATGCGCACGAGCGCCGACATGGGTTCGCCCTGGGTACCGGTGCAGAGGATGCAGACTTCGTGCGGGGGAGCGCTTTCAAACGCCTCGGCAGGCAGCAATTCGTCCTGCGAGATGGGCAGGTAGCCCATTTCGATGGCAAGGCGAATGTTCTGTTCCATGCTCCGCCCGGCGACACCCACACGGCGGCCATAGCGTTGCGCGGTTTCGATGACCTGAGCAGCACGCATCAGGTTGCTGGCAAACGTGCTGACGAGGATGCGCCCCGTCGTCTGGGCAAAGATGTGGTCGAGTGTCTGGCTGACGAGTTGCTCGCTGGGGGTGCGGCCGGGTTTGTCGGCATTGGTGCTGTCGGCCATGAGCAACAAGACGCCTTCATGCCCAAGTTGGGCGAAGCGCTGCAAATCGGTGGGGGCGCCACTGTACGGCGTCATATCGAGTTTGTATTCGCTAGTGTGAACGATCAAGCCCACGGGGGTACGAATCGCGAGCGCCACCGTGTCGGGGATGGAGTGGGCGACATGGATGAATTCAATCTCGAAGGGGCCTACCTGGCGGCGCATACCACCGGCAATGGTGTCGAGTTGTGCGCGGCGACTGACTCGATGTTCGCGAGCACGCATGGCAATCAGTCCAGCTGTGAGCGGGGTAGCAAAAATAGGAACAGCGTTGTCAAGCCCACGTAAAAGGTAGGGCAAAGCGCCCAGGTGGTCTTCGTGCCCATGGGTGATGACAATGCCGCGCAACCGATCTTGTCGTTCCCACACGTAGCGCATATCGGGCAAGACGATGTCGATGCCAAACATGTCGTTTTGCGGGAACATCAGGCCGCAATCAACCAGGAGCATCTGCTCTTCGTATTCGATTGCCATCATGTTGCGGCCAACTTCGCCTAATCCGCCAAGGGGGACAATGCGTACAGCGTTGCTCAACCATTTCCTCCTGATGACGAGCTCCCACCGAAGAGGTCAAGCTGGGTCGGTTCTTCGGGGGTGCTCGGGGGTTTCAACAGAGTGATACCAGCCTCTGTGGCGCTCATCTGCCCACTGCGCACCAAACGTGCCCGGTCGATCAAGGCGGGCAGGCGGTCGAAGTCTTCTTCCAGCTGGGGGCGCCAGTGGGGTTTGTGCAAAGCGGCAGCCGGGTGGAACATGGGCACGATGAGGCGATGGCCATAGAGGAAACCTTGCCCATGGACTTTGGTGATGCGTGCGTTGGGAATCCAGCGTTCCATGGCGAAACGCCCCAATGTGATGATGACTTCGGGGTCGATGAGGCGCAATTGGCGCACAAGGTAGGGTTTGCAGGCACGGATTTCATCGGGTTGAGGGTCGCGGTTGTTGGGTGGGCGGCATTTGACAACGTTGGTGATGTACACGTCTTCGCGCAACAGCCCAATACGCATGAGAAGTTCGGTCAGCAGGCGTCCTGCCGCCCCGACGAATGGCCGCCCCTGCCGATCTTCGTTGAAGCCTGGCCCCTCACCGATGAACATGATGGTGGCTGTCACAGGCCCTTCACCCGGCACAGCATGCGTGCGCGTCTCACAGAGACGGCACCGCGTACAGTTCCGCACCTCGGCTTCGAGCGCCTGCAAAGCAGCGGCGCGTTCTTCGGGCGTCATGCTACTCCGTACTCGTATTCTGGTCTCGCATTGGGACGATTGTACCTGCCGCATGGGGTTGCGTCAATCACGCCTGGCAGGGGGTCGGGGAAGCCATGGCAATGCAGCTGGTCTAGGTGGAGACGTTCCCACGCTTCACATGGAGCAGGGCATTCGTATCAGACTATTCGTTCGCCATGGCGCGCCTCTGCTTGCGCTGCAAACGCGCCAAACGGTGCCTGAGCGCGGCTCGTTCTGCGGGGCTGAGTGGAATCCCCTCGCGAAAGGCTTGTTGCACCAAGTGCAGTGCACCGGGAATGTCGCGAGCGTGGTGTTCTAGGTATTTTGCCAGCTCCTCATAGGGGAACAGGTCGCCCTGTGCCAGCATGGCGCGCCAAATGGCAGTCGCTTCTTCCCAGCGTTGCTGGCGTTTGAAGAGCAGAGAAAGCCGCTTCAACGTTTCACGCCGCAGGTGCGCAGGCATCTGGCTCCGCAGTGCGTGGCGGTAGGCAGATTCGGCGGCATCCCACGCGCCAGCCTCTTCGAGCAGACGCGCCAGCCCAAACAGGTCAGGTCCCGCCAGGCCATGGGCTGGTGATGGGGTGGCAACGATGGTCGCCAGGTGGACTCCCAACGCGGCCAGTGCCACAATGTCTTGCCGGTTGTGAGCAAAAACGCCCCGCAAAGGTGCAGCGTTGCCCGTGCGCAGATACTCGTTGTAGTAGCGGGGAACAAGCCAGCCCGGTACATCTTCGGCAGCACGGTGCACGCCCAATACCTGACGCTCAAGGGTGCCCAAATCGCATTGGGTGAGCCGCCAACGCCAGATGCGCCGTGCAGGGTGCAGAAGGTCGAAATGTGGACGCGCACGCAGGTCGAGCGGGCGACGCGCCAGCACAAAACGTGTTTCGAGCAAGGGAATATCGAACGACTTGCCATTGAAGGTAACGAACGTGTCGAACCGTTCCAACAGCGGAACCAGCGCTTCGAGCATGGCCGGTTCTTCCCCAGGATGACGCAGAAAGAATTGTTGCACAACGAAGGTATCGTCTTCGATAAATCCTACGCCCACCAGAAACGCAAATGTGCCGGTACCCCCCGACAGGCCGTTCGTTTCGGTGTCCAGAAAGAGGGCGCGGCGAAAGTCGAACGTGCGCCAGGCGGGGTCGCGCAGAAGGCGGGCAATCTGTTCGCCGTGGGAGTGCTGAAGAGCGGCGAGCGAAACCACGCCATAGCGTGTGTCGAGCGGAAGGCGCGTTTTACGTATGAGGCAAACCCCGGCACCGGTCTCGTGTGGGCGCAAGTCTAGCACGGTTTCAGGTGGTGCAGCGTCGGTTGATGCCGACGGGGGGACGGCAGGGGAAGCATGCCGCCCACGCAAGGCTTGCAAGCGAGCACGCAAGGCCTCGATGTTCATTTTGGGTGGCGGTGAGCGCCGGTCTTCGTCCATACGGATGGCCTGTCTCTTGTGCGTCGGTGGGGAAAGTGTAAGCGAGGGCTTGGCGAATGCAAACGCCCCACCGCGTAGTGGGGCGTTCTGGTTTAGCGCATTTCCAACGTAGTGAGCGAGAGGTAGTGTTCTTGCGGATTGGCCTGTGGGTGATTGATAGGCACACGTGCGAACGTATCGGGGTTATACAGCCCCACGCGCAGGTCATACGCTCCTGGTGGGGCGTCGTCGGCGATGGGGACGTCGTAGGTCATCACCACGTATTCACCTGGTGCCCAGCCAATGGTGGGCAACGTACCATCCCCCGGCTCCAGGTCGCGCTGCCCACGAATTTGCCCTTGCGGCCCCACGAGGTGCGTGAAAACTTTGTAGCGTTGCGAAGGGCGGCGTTCGGCTTTCCAAACAAGCGTCAATGTGAGTGAGCCCCCCGGGCGCAAATCAGTCTGCTCGATGGTATAGCCCACAAGCGTGATTTCACCATCGAAGTCGGCATCCACGCGCACGCCCACTGGGGGTTCTTCGAAAAGGCGCGGACGGTCTTCGATGGTGATGGTCCCGAGTTCGACGGCGCGACGCCCGCGCAACAACCCACCCAGTTCCACAGGGACATTGCCCTGCATGAACCGAAGCGCCACCACGGCCTCGCCCGGCGTGGCGTCGGGGCGCACCATGACGTGGTGGATATCGCGCACGAGGGCATCGGCGGGCCAGCGGTCAAGCGGCAAATGGCGCGACAACCCACCATCATCCTCGAACGTAATACCGTCAGCAAGTGAGGGCGTCAACGATGCTGGCAAAGGCGCATGGACCCGCCAGAGCAGTTCGACTTCGAAGATTTCCCCCGGCTGGAATGCACGATCAGGCATGGTAACGCCGAGCAATTCCAGCGGCCCCACTTCGATGCGAAGCATGCGCGTCATGGTTGGCAGAGGCGCGTCGGCGGGAGTTGGCAACACCACAATACCGGCCACGCGGATTTGCTCGTTGTTCACGGCAATGAAACTCTGCACACCCAACGGGCGTCCATCTTCAGCGCGGTAGAGTTTGAGCCGCACTTCATATCCATCGGGGGGCAACCCCACAGGCACGGGAAGGCGCACCGGCACGGCCACCACTTTCCCCACTGGAAGGGCACGCAGTGGCAATTGCGGCCCGACGGGGGCAAAATCGCGCACACTGTCGGGCCATTGGCGGCCACTGGCATCGAAAATGCCCATCGAAATGCGCAACGTGCCCTCGTACTCGTCGAGGCGGCGCAAGTAGAGCCGCATGGTCAGGTGGTCGCCCCCGCGTGCGATGTCGGGCGGCGGATCGTAGCCGGCCAGTTCGACGATAGGGCGGTTGGTATCAGGCTCGGTGAACACCGCATTTTGTTGCACACGCGGCGTGGCACGCCAGGTTGCATCCAGGAGCCAGCCTTGCAAGCGGATATTGCTTTCGCCCGTGAAGACTTCATCGTAAAACAAGGTGGCATGTGTGCGCAGCCACTCGCGTATGACCCCGTTCGGGTCAGTCACCGTGTCATAGGCGCGAAGCATCCAGAGCCGGGCATGGTGTTGGGCCAGGTATTCCAGCTGCGCAATCGTTGCTTCCGGAGAAGTGCGGTAGAAATCGCTCGCCGGGTTCCCCCACCCGAGCGATGGCGATCCTTGCAGGCTGCCAGTTTGCAAAACAATCAACCCATCGACGTCGGTCAACGGTTCACGATAGTCGGTCAACCGCCCTTGCCAGGCGATTGGCCCATCGAAGTAGTAGTTGACTGTTGGATAGACGTAGCCAGCATTGACAAGCAAGACATCGCCAGGTACCCATTGCGCTTGCAAACGATGCATGGCCGTGCGGTAATCGTCAGCCGCATAGGCGGGATTGTACCAGAAGTTGTTGAGCGAATGCGAAGCAAGCCCGCCCCAGATCATGAATGCTCCCCCCAAGAAGACGGTCGCAACACCTTGCGCCACACCGCGGCGGTGGCTCAGACGACGGGCAATCTCCCAAACAGGGGTGACCATCCCAGCGGCAAGCACCAGATAGAAAGGGGGCGAGTAGGTGAACATGTAGCGCACATGGTACAAAGGGAGCCATGTCAACGAAACCAGTGCAATGATGGCGAAGGGCAACCATGTCCAGGCCACCAGAAAGAGAGCGCGTGCCCACGAACGACGCGCAATCGCCACACATCCGACAAGGTAAAGCACCATCACAATGAGAAGCCACAACGCCACATCTTCTGGCTCAACGGATTGCCCGAATGCAAGCGCGGTCAGCGTTTCCAGGAACATTGTAGAAAAAGGAACTGCGCCGCGCCATGGCGGCACAGGTGGTTCGATTGCCTGGCGAACAGCAATGGGAAACCAAGGCAGCCAGAGCAAAAACGTCGCGATGGCGGCTTCCAGCCAGGGACGCAACGCAAGGCGGTTCTTCCAGATGATGACCAGCAAGGCAACACCAATCGCTGCCAGCCAAAAGGCGAAGTAGTAGAGCGTATACAACCCCAACGCCGAAAAGAGCACGAAGAAACGCCACTGACGCCCACGCCCCACATCCTCGCCCGCCTGCTGGCGAAGGAGCATTCCCCAAGCGGCATAGCCTGCTACCACAGACCACAACGCCCCCAGCGTGTACATGCGCACTTCTTGCGAGTACCAGACGTGGTAGGGGGCAATGCTAAGCAACGCAACCGCCATGAGCGGCATATCACGCCGACGAAGGACGCGCACGCCGAGCATGTAGGTTGTCGGGAGCAACAAGACCCCCGCCGCCCAGGAGAGCCAGGCGACAGCAAATTCGCTGTTGCCAGCAAAACGCACCCACAGGTTGAGCAGCAGATAGTACAACGGGGGGTGAATATCGCGGGCGGTGTGTGCCAGCATCGCGCCGACCGGTTTCGTCGCCAGCAACACGCTGACGGTTTCATCGTACCAGAGACTTTCGGCCCCAAGACGGTGCAAACGAAGAGCAGCCCCCAGTAAGATGAAGAGCAAGAGCAAAACGAATTCGTTGCGTCGGGTCTTCACAGCGATTGTCGCCTCCTCGAATGGCGTTGCGGCGCGTATCATAGCACACCTTTGCTCGTTGTCATGAGGAAAAGCCGTGCCACACAAAACGGCAACGCGCGTATCGGCGCGTTGCCGTTTTCGCACCCGGCATCTGCCCGAATTACCATGTCATTTCATGTACGATGGCAAATGTGCGGTCGAGTTTTTCGAGCGCCTCATCCACATGCGCTGTGGTGGCTGTGAGCGGGGGCGCAATACGCAAAACGTTGCCATACATGCCCCCTTTGCCAATGAGCAACCCATTGGAACGCGCCACTTCCAACACGTAGTTGGTGGCATCGGCGGCAGGTTCTTTGGTCTCGCGGTCATTGACCAGTTCCACCCCCTGCATCAGCCCCTTGCCGCGCACATCGCCAATCATGGGGTATTTTTCTTGCAGGCGTTTCAAGCCGGCGTGCAAGTACTCACCCACCTCGGCAACATGTGCCGGGTTGGCTTCTTCTTCCAAGACCTCAATCGTTGCCAACGAGGCCGCAGACGAAACCGGGTTGCCCCCAAAGGTGCTGATGGTCAGCCCTTTGCCCTTCATCTCGTCTGCAATTTCGGCAGTAGTGATGGTATTTGCCAGTGGGAAACCGTTGGCAATGCCTTTGGCCATCGTCATCACATCCGGCACGACACCCCAATGCTCGATCCCAAACCAGTAGGTGCCAGTACGTCCAAAACCAGTTTGCACCTCATCGGTAATGAACAAGCCATCGTACTTGTAGGCAATCTCCGCCACAATGCCGAAATACTCCGGTGGTGGTGTGATGAAGCCCCCCACGCCCAAAATAGGCTCAGCAATGACAGCGGCAATCTTGCCCGACGTTTGCGTCTTGATGACATCTTCCACATCTTCGGCGCACGCCACCCCACATTCAGGGTAGGTCATTTTCAGCGGACAACGGTAGCAATATGGGGCCATCGCATGTTTGATGCCATGTGCGTGTGTGCCGCCAATGCGCCATGCCGCCTGCCCGGTCAGGCTCATGGCAAGCGCCGAACGCCCGTGGTAGGCATGGCGCAGGGCAATCACTTCCTGATGCCCCGTCACGACGCGTGCCAGCAGAATGGCGTTTTCGTTCGCTTCGGTACCACTGTTCGTGAAGTAGGATTTTTGCAAGTTGCCAGGTGTGATCTCCGCGAGTTTTGCTGCCAGGCGCACATGTTTTTCGTTCGGGTAGAGTGTGGAAGAGTGAATGAGCTTTTCCATTTGCTCACGAGCGGCATCGAGCACCTTGGGATGCTTGTGCCCCACGCTCGTCGTCAAAATGCCAGCGAAAAAGTCCAGATATCGGTTCTCTTCGACATCCCACACATACAAACCATCGCCACGATCAAGGGGGAGCGGGTCGGTGTAGTAGAGCAAGTGATTTGGCCAGAGGTATTTGCCTTGCAATTCGATGATTTCGTAGGCGTCCATACAAGCCTCCTTTTCGGTTTGGACGAGCAGCGTACATCGAGTATAGACGGTGGGAAGGGAGAAGCAAAAGCACGCCCAACGGCTCCACGCGCCCTTTTTCCCTTTTGACAAACCATCTCATCGTTTCCTATAATGCCCCCACCACGCCCACGCCCATTGGTACACCCTTGTAAACGGCATTGGCGAGGACAACCATTTTTTCAAGCAAGGAGGAGATTGTATGAAACGACTATTTGCGCTGTTGGCCGTGCTCATGCTAGCACTGGCTGCCTGTGGCGGCGGTGAGGAGAGCGCCCAAACCGAAGGGGGCACCGACCTTGGTGGACGCGAAATTCGCATCGGTTCGGATACCGCCTATCCGCCTTTCGAGTTTGTGGACGAAAACAACCAGATTGTAGGCTTCGACGTGGACATGATGGACGCCGTCTGTGAGATCGCCAACTGCAAGCCGACGTTCGTTTCGGCGCAGTGGGACGGCATTTTTGCTGCACTAGCCGCGGGCGAGTTCGACGCTGTGGTCTCGGCGGTGACGATTACGGAAGAACGCGACAAGCTGATTGACTTCAGTCGTCCGTATCTCAACGCTGGACAGATCATCACCGTGCGCGTGGACAACGACGCCATCACCAAGCCCGAAGACCTCAAAGGGCACGTTGTTGGCGTGCAGCTGGGGACGACGGGGGATATCGAAGCCAGTAAGTACGTGGAAGAAGAAAACATTCGCCGCTACGAAACGATTGACCTGGCTATGCTGGCGCTTGCCAACGGCGATATCGATGCCGTGGTGGCCGACGCGCCGACTTCGGCGGATATCGTCAACAAGCAATTTGCCGGGCAATTGAAGCTGGTTGGCGAACCATTCACCGAAGAATACTATGGGATTGCCATCAACCCCGAAGAAACCGCCGAACTCAAACCGGCGTTCGATGCCGCGTTGGAACAACTAATCGAAAGCGGCAAGCTGGCCGAAATCGCCGAAAAGTGGGGGATTCCTGCTTCGGCAGTGCAAAACTTGCCCGAAAGTGGCTTGAAATAACCGCGCGTCTGCCACACGCAAAACCGCCCGACCAGTTGTCGGGCGGTTTTTTCACGCTCAGGTCCTTCATCTAGTTGAGAACAATCTCATCCAACGAGATGGTATGCGTCGCTTCCATCGTCTGCGGTTCATCTTCCAGGTCTTGCTCGTAGAAGAACTTGTCGCCAAAAGCAGGTTTCAACTGGTCGAGCCAGGTAGCGTGCGGGTCGAATTTGGCGAAGAAGGGGCGTCCCACCCATTCAGGCTTGCGCCCTTGGAGAAATTCAAGCACAAAGACACGTTCCCCCCCGATACGGGCTGTCCCCACGACACGAACCTTCCCCGGCCAGGCCGACATCGAAGGCCCACGCACCGTGCGCGCCACACCCGACACTTGGCGGTAGGCATCGGCAAAAATGCGCTGTGCGCGTACCAGCGGTACTTCAAAATAGCCCTTCGGCCCCGTATCACGCTCAACGAACATGTAGTACGGAATCATCCCCAGGCGTACTGATTCGCGCCACATGGCCGCCCACACATCGGGGTCATCGTTGACATGACGAATCAGCGGTGCTTGCGTGCGAATTTCCGCCCCGGTGTGACGGATGCGGGCAATCGCTTCACGTACAATCGGCGTCGAGAGCTCGCGCGGGTGAGAGAAATGCGCCATAAACGCAACATGGCGACCGCTGGCGACAATTTCTTCGAAAAGCCGCAAAATGTCGTCAGCGTCGGCATCGCTCACATAGCGATACGGCCAGTAGGCGAGTGATTTCGTCCCAATGCGAATGGTGCGCACGTGTTCCAGTTCAGGACTCAGCAAAGGTTCAATGTAGCGACGCAACAGACTGGCTTTCATCACCATGGGGTCGCCACCGGTAAAGAGTACGTCGGTCACATCGGGGTGACGCTTCAAATACTCGACCAACAATTCCACCTGCCGCGACTGGAATTTGAGTTCCTCGATCCCGACGAATTGCGCCCAGCGGAAGCAGTAGGTGCAGAAGGCATGGCACGTTTGCCCTTGTGCCGGGAAGAAGAGCACTGTTTCGCGGTACTTGTGCTGCACCCCCCACAAACGTTGTCCATCCACTTCGGGCACATTGTGGGTGAGTTGCCCAGCCGGGTGCGGATTCAGGCGAAAACGGATTTCATTTACCAACGCCTGCAACGACTGCTGCGAAACGCCCTGGCGAAGCGCATCGCGAACACGCACATAATCGCGTTCGTCGAGCATGCCTCGTTGCGGGAATGTCAGCTGGAAGATGGGATCGTTGGGGATATCGTTCCAATCGATCAGATGCTCAACGACGTAGGGGTTTGTACGGAATGGCAAAACGTGTGCCACCACCTCGATAGCTTCACGCATTTCTGGCGTCAACGTACTCCAAACAGGATGCTTCTTGATGGTGGCGAGCGTCAATGGTTTGTACTGCGTCATTTCATGAGTCAAAACCTGTGCCATTCTACCCTCCTTTCACATACACACGCATTTATGTTTTCTCCCAACCGCCAAGGCACGACATGACAGAAGCGGTACAGAAATCGCCTGCTACCGCCTGACTGTCAGGTGTTGCGCCGTTGCTTTTCAGACTCAATTTGCTTTGGATCGGATCGGGTTTGGTGGTCTCTTTTCCAAACAGAGGCATGCCATCAGGAGAGAAAACGGCTCGCACGAGATGCGGAACGACCTTTCGAGACCACGCTGACTAGGCACAACAGGGGGTGATGCTTCTGCAACAGCGCCTCACCTGTTTGTGCACAATTTCACTATATAGATGAAATCAGCGTATGTCAAGTCCCCCAAAATCTGGTGATTCCCCAGATCTCTGCAAAGAAGCGAAAACGTGGCACAAGCCACACAGGACGCGCTGAGAGCATGTTGGCGTCCATTCACATGTCTGTTTCCAGACCGACGGCACCAGCGCAGCCAACGTACTGGTGGTGGCGATCGACCCGGTACCGTTCGAAAAGCCCTCTGCACGGCGAGTGGATAGGGTGAGCAAGGGATCCAAACGCACCCCGCCTCACCTCGAGAGGCACGCACGCCTGACGT
>WFOS01000027.1 GCA_015487975.1 Ardenticatena sp. | reverse complement strand
CTTTCGAACGATGTACGATGCCGTCGAGTGGGTGCGAGAGACGTTTGGGGTGGCATACACCTATTGGGGGATGTGGTCTTGGTGCGAACGAGAGCAGATCGAACGAAACGTTCTCCCCAGCGTGCCGAAAGCCCCCCAGAGCAGCAAGGGGAGTGGAAAAAAGGGGGCTCCCGCAGGTGCGACGCATCTCCCCGATGCGTCGCACCTGTACGATTGGAGATCGAATGCTTCCTCAAAACACGTCTTCACCATGAGCAATTGGTATAACGAAAGAAAACGCCGCCTGCAAGGCGGCGTTGTTCAGGGCTTGAATGCCAACTGTTGGATGGATCAACCTTTCCACACCGTCTTGATGTTCACGAATTCCCGAATACCGTGTATCCCCAACTCGCGCCCATACCCCGAAGCTTTGACGCCGCCGAAAGGTAAACGGGGGTCGCTTTTTACCAGCCCATTCACGAACACATTGCCCGCTTCCAGATTGGCAATGAAGTATTCGGCTTCGGCGTCGTTCTGCGTCCAGACGCTGGCTCCCAGACCGTAGGGGGTATCGTTGGCCAGTGCCAGCGCCTCTTCGCGCGATGCCACGCGGAAGAGTGCCGCCACAGGGCCGAACAGCTCTTCACATCGCGCTGGCGTTCCCGCTGGAATGTCAGTCAGAACGGTCGGGGCGTAGAAAAAGCCCGGTCGGTCGAGGGCGTATCCTCCAAGCAGGACGCGCGCACCTGCCGCAACGGTCTCGTCCACCTGCCGCACCAATGTGTCGCGCAGATACGCCGCTGCCAGGGGGCCGATCTCCGTTTCAGGGTCGAAGGGATCGCCGACGTGTAGCGCCTCGATGCGTTCGACGAACGCTGCCTCGAATGCATCGGCAATGGCCTCGTGCAGAATGAATCGCTTGGCGGCAATACACGACTGCCCGTTGTTCAGCATTCGCGATTGCACGGCCACGTTCACCGCGGCTTCCAGATTGGCGCTTGGCATCACGATGAAGGGATCGCTGCCGCCCAGTTCCAACACCGTTTTCTTGATGTTGCGCCCGGCTTCGGCGGCGACAGCACGTCCGGCACGAGTGCTTCCCGTCAGCGTCGCACCGCGAATGCGGGGGTCTGCCAGCAAGCGGGGCACCGTGTCCACTTCGATGAACAAGTTTTGATACACTCCTTCGGGTGCGCCGGCTGCGCGGAACAACGCTTCGATCGCCTGAGCGCATTGCGGCACGATGGGTGCATGCTTCACCAGCACAACGTTGCCTGCCATGATGGCGGGCGCGGCAAAGCGGAAGACCTGCCAGAAGGGAAAATTCCAGGGCATGATGGCAAGGATGGGCCCCAGCGGTTCGTAACGGACTTCGCTCTGGCGAGCATCGGTGGCGACAGGCTCGGGCGCGAGGAACGGAGCGCCATGATCGGCATAGTAGCGGCAAACCCAAGCACATTTTCGGGCTTCGGCAACCGCGGCGCGGATCGGTTTGCCCATTTCGAGCGTCATCAGGCGTGCCCAGCGGTCGGCATCGGTGTGCAAAAGCGTGGCAACACGGTGCAAAAGGGCTGCGCGGTCTTTGAATGGGGTGTGTCGCCACGTCTGGAACGCTTCTACGGCGCGTGCTAGTCGCATTTCCAGGGCGTCGTCGTCCATGGGATCGATCGTCAGCAAGCATTCGCCCGTGGTGGGATTGACTGTACGGAATGGCATGGCACTCCTCCTCTGCATCCGTTATGCGGCTGAATCCGAATCGCGAAACTGCATGGTGTACAGCCGATAATACCGACCACGTTTTGCCAGAAGCGCGTCGTGTGTGCCCATCTCGATGATACGCCCATGGTCGAGCACGACGATGCGATCGGCATCGACGATGGTGCTGAGACGGTGGGCGATGACGAACGCGGTGCGCCCAGCAAGCAGGCGAGCGATGGCTTGCTGGATGAGCATCTCGGTGGCGGTATCCACACTGGACGTGGCTTCGTCCAGGATGATGAGCGCCGGGTCGGCGAGCAATGCTCGCGCAAAGTTGAGCACCTGTCGCTGCCCCACACTCAGGTTGACGCCATTTTCGCCGACGTCGGTTTCGTACCCGTGGGGCAATTTTTCGATGAAGGTGTGCGCCCCCACAGCGCGCGCGGCAGCTTCCACTTCTTCGTCGGTGGCGTCCAGTCGGCCATAGCGGATGTTTTCGCGCACGGTGCCGCTGAACAGGAACGTTGTTTGCAACACGATACCCATTTGCCGTCGCAGACTGGCGCGGGTGACGTGGCGCACGTCGTAGCCATCGATGCGAAGAGCGCCATGCGTCACGTCGAAAAAGCGGGGAATGAGTTGGACCAGCGTGCTTTTCCCGGCACCGGTTTCGCCGACCAGGGCGATCGTCTCGCCGGGTTCGGCACGCAGCACAATGTCTTGCAGAACCGGCTGGTTGTCGCCATAGGCAAACCACACATGGTCGAACTCGACGCGCCCTTTTATGGGGGGCATCTCGAGAGCGTCGGGTGCATCGCGCAGATCGGGTTGCGTGTCGAGGAGCTGGTAGATGCGTTCGCTGGCAACCATCGCGCTTTGGAAGGTGTTGTACCGCTGCGCAAGGTCGCGAATAGGGTTGAAAAAGCGTTCCACGTAGAGCGCGAACGCAATCAGTACGCCGGGCGTCAGCGAACCGCCCAGCACGCGCATCCCGCCGTAGCCAATCACCAGCACCAGCGAGACAGCGCTCAGCATGTCCACCGCGGGAAAAAAGAGCGCGGCCAGCCAGCCAGCGCGTTCGTTGGCCTGGAAGTGCGCACGGTTCAGGTCGTCGAAATGCGCAATGTTGCGGGCTTCGCGCACGAAGGCTTTGGTGACGCGAATGCCGGTGATGCTTTCGTTCAGATAGCCGTTCAGTACGGCGATGCGTTGGCGCACGGTACGGTACGCATCGCGCACATGCCGTCGCCAGAGGCGTGTTGCCCAGACCATGACGGGCATGGTGGCGAACGCCGCCAGCGAAAGCTGCCAGTTGAG
Source organism: Ardenticatena sp. (assembly GCA_015487975.1). Taxonomy (GTDB): domain Bacteria; phylum Chloroflexota; class Anaerolineae; order Ardenticatenales; family Ardenticatenaceae; genus Ardenticatena. The sequence goes on along the minus strand of WFOS01000027.1, from coordinate 47,758 downwards.
GGAGAGCATGGCTAGAACAGTGCCCACCAGCAGAAACAGGTCGCGAAAAACGCCCAAAATGGCCCATGTCACGAAATCCTGCAAGACGCCGACGTCGTTGATGAGCCGCGACATGAGCCGCCCGATGGCGAATTTGTTGTAGAAGTCGAGCGAGAGCGTGTGGAGATGGGCAAAGAGCCGTTCGCGGATATCGCAGACAGCGCGCGTGCCAACCACGGCCATGATGGCGATGCGAGCGCGGGTCGCCCCCCATTCGAGCAAGGCGGCCCCCAAAAACAACCCGACGTAGATGAAGAGCAAGCGCCCGTTCTGTTGGACAAGCGCATCATCCACTGCCCGCTGAATGAAAACGGGGCCAGCCACGTTCGCGGCGCTGGCCAGGAACATGAAGACCAGCGCCAAGCCAATGCGCCCCCAGAACGGGCGCAGTTCGCCCAGCAATCGCCGCATCAAATGCGGATCGTAGGCTGTTCCTAAAATGTCGCGTTCATCACGCATGGCAGGTGTATTGGCCGTGCCTTTTCATTGCACCAGCAGGCTGTCCAGCGCCCACGACTGCATCTTTTCCAGGAACGTGTAGTTCGTCATGTCCAGGTGGATGGGCGTAATCGAAATGTACCCGTCGCGGATGGCGCGAATGTCGGTGCCTGGTTCGGCATTGTCGCCACTCAGCAGGTCACCACCCAGCCAGTAGTAGGGGCGGCCGCGCGGGTCGATGCGCTTCACCATTTTATCGCGATAGGAACGGCGTCCCAGGCGCGTCACCTGCACGCCGCGTGGCCCGCCGTTGTTGGGGTAGTTGACGTTGAGCACCACGCCGTTGAGCAATTGGTTGGTCCAGACGTATTCGACCAGGCGGGCGGCAAAGTCTGCGGCGGGGCGCATCGACGCCTCTTCATCTTTGAAATTCATGTTGGAAACAGCAACCGCCGGTACTCCCGAGATCAGTGCTTCGAAGGCTGCCGCAAGCGTGCCACTGTACGTGATGTCTTGCCCCAGGTTGGGCCCTTGATTGACACCGCTCACGACCAGGTCGATCGGGCGTTCGATCAGCCCATTGAGCGCGAGCGCGACGCAGTCGCTCGGGGCGCCGGTACTCGTCCACATCTCAATCTCGGGATCGAGGTTGACCTGTTCGGCACGCAAGGGCTTATGGATGGTTTTGGCATGTCCCGCTGCCGACCAGTTGTGGTCGGGGGCAACGACCACCACATCGGCAAAACGTTTGAGCGCCTGCCACAACACGCGGATACCTGCCGAGGAAATACCGTCGTCGTTGGTCACGAGAATGGTAGGTTTGCGGAATGACGTCATTGTCAGCCTCCTCAATCAACTCTGTGCGTCTTTTCCCCAAAAGGGGGATTGACTATGGTAAACATGTTTGAACATTTGAGCAACTTCGCTGCCCTTTGTACACCTGAACGCGATGGAGACCGTTGGCGAAAGGTGTTCTGCCTCTGCATGGCACTGATGACACATGCGAGCGCTGATTATTCAAAAAAACGCTTTGCGGCTAAGATACCACTGTACCGTTGGTTGTTCTACAAACGAAAGGAGTTCCGTATGTCCAAGGTCCAAAAAGGTGATACCGTCCGCGTTCACTACACCGGCAAGCTCGACGATGGCACTGTTTTCGACAGTTCAGAAGGTCGTGAGCCGCTCGAGTTTACAGTGGGCGCCGAACAGGTCATCCCCGGTTTCGAGCAGGCGGTGGAAGGCATGGAAGAAGGCGAAACGCGCAGCGTGACCATCCCTGCCGGTGATGCCTATGGCGAGCATCGCGAAGATTTGGTCGTCGTCATCCCACGCAACCAGCTCCCCCCTGACATCGAACCCGAAGTGGGGATGCAATTGCAAGTGCGTGAACCAACCGGGCAAAGTTTCGTCGTCACCGTCACCGCGTTCGATGATGAAACCGTCACGCTGGACGCCAACCACCCGCTCGCTGGCAAGGATTTGACCTTCGATATCGAAGTGGTCGAAATCATTCGCCCATCCTGAGCCGACAAGCACCGCCCTTCCCTGATGATGCAGCGCAAACATCCACCGTTTGCTGATGCAGACCTGGAAGCCTTACCGCCCCTGGTGCGTGCCTATGTGCAAGCCATGCAGTTGAAGCCGTTGTACCGCCAGGGGTGGCTACGGCGGGGCATCGCTCCCGAGATGTGCGAAAGCGTCGCTGAGCATACGTTCGGCGTGGCGATGCTGGCATTGTTCCTTCTGCCGCTTTTTCCCCACCTCGATGCTGCGACCGTCCTACAAATGGCACTCCTTCATGACCTTGGCGAAGCCATTGCTGGCGATTTTACGCCTCAGGACAGCATCTCGCCCAATGAAAAACACCGCCGCGAGCGCGACGGTGTTCGTGCGATTGTGGCCGATGTTCCCAATGGGGAGACGCTTCTGGCGCTTTGGGAACGCTACGAGCGCAACGATTCCCCCGAAGCGCGTTTCGTGCGTCAACTCGACCGCCTGGAAATGGCATTGCAAGCCTTTGTCTATGAGCGTCTGCTGGCGCTTGATTTGGGCGAGTTTTTTCAATCAGCGGCGACGTGCATCGAAGATGAATCGCTGTGCGCTCTATTGGATGCCGTGCTTGCCCAACGTGGTGCGTCGTAAGACGTCGAAACCTGCCTATCACGATGAGGCGTACAACGTTTCCAGCGCTTTGCGTGTGGCATCCACAATGAGGCGATGTTCGGCTTCGTGCATGCGTTGCTCGAATGTTTCCAGTGTATCATCGGGGAAGATGGGCACGCGGGCGGTGGCAATCACCGGGCCGGCATCCACTTCGGGAATGACGTAGTGCACCATGCAGCCACTCTCCTGGATTTGACCGCGTTGATACGCCTCGAAGGCCCGTTGAATCGCATGCGTGCCCGGAAACATGCCCGGAAGCGCCGGATGCAGATTGATGACGCGATTGGGAAAACGGTCGAGAAACGCGGGGCTGAGGATGTGCATCCAGCCGGCCAGCACTATCAAATCGGGCGACCAGCGTGCCACCTGTTCGGCAAGATCGCGGTCGTATTCTTCGCGCGTGCGCCCTGCCTCTTTGTAGGGTTTCAGTGGAAAGGAGAGCGTGGGAACGCCAGCGCGCTCTGCACGTTTCAAGCCGAATGCGTGCTTGCGGTTGGAGACGACCAGGACCACCTCCGCTGGCAGACGCCCTTCGGCACACGCGTCTAGAATCGCCTGCAAATTGGTTCCCGAACCAGAAATCATCACCACCAGACGATGTTTTGCTCTCATGGAACCTACCTTCTTTTGCTGTCTAGTTGACCAGTTGGATGCCGTCTTCTGCCACGACACGTCCAACGATGAAGCATTCTTGTTCTCCGAGTACTTCGACTGCTCGTTGGGCGTCTTCTTCAGGGACGAAGGCGAGCATGCCCAACCCCATGTTGAACACGTGGAACATTTCTTCACGGTCGACATGTCCTTTGTGCTGGATGAGTGTGAAAATGGCAGGCATCGGCCACGTCCCCAGGCGCAGCCGCACGCCCAAGCCTTCGGGCAGGATGCGGGGGACGTTGTCGAACACGCCCCCGCCGGTGATGTGCGCCAACCCGCGCAGGTCTATCCCCGCAGTACGTAGGGCGCGCACATGCGGCAGGTACGAGCGGTGAATGGCCAGCAGCGCCTCGCCAATACTTTGCCCATCGAGCAAGGGGTGTGGCGTGTTCCAGTCTTCATCGTCGAGGACGCGCCGCGCCAACGTGTAGCCGTTGGTGTGCAACCCGCTGGATGGGAACGCTAGTACCATATCGCCTGCTTGAATACGAGTGCCATCGATCAGGTGCTCGCGATCGAGAACCCCGACAATCGTCCCGACAACGTCCAGCGCCCCCTCGTGGTAGACACCCGGCATCTCGGCTGTTTCGCCGCCTAGCAAGGCGCACCCGGCGTCTCGACAGGCGCGTGCCATCCCCTGAACGATCGTGGCCACCTGCTCGGGCGCAAGGCGGGCGCTGGCGACATAGTCGAGAAAGAAGAGTGGCTCGGCGCCCTGCACAAGAATATCGTTCACGCAGTGGTTTACCAGATCTTGCCCAATGGTCTCCCAGCGGTTGAGCCGCGCCGCAACGAGTGTTTTCGTCCCGACGCCATCGGTCGAGGCAACCAGGAGCGGCGCGTTGAGCGCTTTCAGATGTGCGGCATCGAACAATCCGCCGAACGCGCCAAGCCCAGCCAGCACATGGGGGGTGTACGTTGATTCGACGGCTTCTGCCATCAGGTCGGTGGCACGTTTGCCGGCTTCGATGTCCACACCGGCTTCACGATAGGCATTCGATTCTGGTCTCATGGGGTGCCCCTCATTCTGTGCGTTCGACATGCGTTTTGCCAATATCGCGCCGATAGTGCATGCCTTCGAAATGAAGATCTTGGATGGCAGCATAGGCACGCTGCAAGGCGCGGTCCAAATCGGTGTCGTATGCACTGACGTTGAGTACGCGCCCACCAGCAGTGACGAGTTGCCCATTTTCGTCGCGTGCCGTCCCGGCGTGGAAGAGTACCACGTTCTCGTGTGCCGCGGCACGTTCGACGCCTTCGATGGGAAGCCCTTTGGGGTACGAACCGGGATATCCGGGTGACGCCAGTACAATCGTTGCCGCTGCGCCGTCTCGCCAGCGCACGTCAACTTCATCGAGACGCCCTGCCAGGCATGCTTCGAAGATGTCCAGCAAGTCGCTTTCGAGCAGCAGGAGAATGGCTTGCGTTTCAGGGTCGCCAAAGCGGCAGTTGAATTCCAGCACTTTGGGGCCATCCTGCGTGAGCATCAGCCCCGCGTAGAGTACCCCAACGTAGGGCGTGCCACGTTCCAGCATCCCCTGAATGGCCGGGCGCAAGATCATCGCTTCGACTGCTTCCAGCAGGGCTTCGTCCACGTCGGGCGGTGGGGCAAACGCGCCCATGCCCCCCGTGTTGGGGCCTCGGTCCCCCTCGAAGATGCGTTTGTGGTCGCGGGCGGGGGGCATGCGTTTCACCGTGCGCCCGTCGCTGAATGCCAGAACTGAGACTTCGGGGCCTTGCAAGAATTCCTCGATGACAACCACATCCCCGGCTGCGCCAAACGCGCGATCGACCATGATCATCCGCAAGGCGGCCTCGGCTTCTTCCTGCGTTTCGCATACGATGACACCTTTGCCAGCCGCCAGCCCGCTTGCTTTGACGACGACTGGGGCAGGGTGCTGTTGCAAATAGGCGCGGGCGGCCTCGTAATCGGTGAAGGCAGCATGTGCTGCGGTGGGGATGCCGGTCTGTTCCATGAAGGCTTTGGCAAAGGCTTTCGAGGCTTCGATGCGTGCCGCTTTCTTGGTGGGGCCAAAAACGGGTATCCCAGCTTGTTGAAAGATGTCGACGATGCCAGCTGCCAGAGGCGCTTCGGGCCCCACGACAGTGATGTAGATGTCATGTTCGCGGGCAAAGGCGATCAGTGCATCGAAGTCGTCGGGCGCAATGGGGACACGGCTGGCGCTTGCACGGGGTGTGAGCCCAGAGGCTGCCGGATTGGCAGGCCAGTCGGTGCCAGCGTTCCCCGGTGCGACGTACACATGCTTGACACGGGGAGAACGCGCGAGCGCCCACGCCAGCGCGTGCTCGCGACCTCCACTACCAATGACGAGAACATTGTGCATAGGTTCCTCCTAACTTTCGAACAAGACTTTGCTTCGGTCTTCGGCAAACAACCATTCTGGTACGTCCAGCGGATACTCGCCAGAGAAGCAGGCGGTGCAATGGCGTGGCTCATCCGCCATGCCCAGCCCGCTGTGGACGGCATGCAGCAAGCCGGGCAGGCTCAGATAGGCCAGGCTGTCGGCGCCGATGTGGCGGGCAATCTCTTCGATGTCATAGCGATGCGCAATCAGCTCCCCATACGTTGCCATATCCACCCCCATGAAACAGGGATGGCGCACCGGCGGCGAAGCGACGCGCACATGCACTTCGCGAGCGCCTGCGTCGCGCAGGAGTTGCACGAGCGGCCCGGCAGTGTTGCCGCGCACGATGGAATCGTCCACCAGCACAACACGTTTTCCTTCGAGATTGGCGGGCAGTGGGTTGTACTTCAAGCGCACGCCTTCGCGGCGCAATTTGTCGTCGGGCTGAATGAAGGTGCGCCCGATGTAGCGGTTCTTGATGAGCCCCTCGGTGTAGGGCAGGCCACTTTCGAGGCTGTATCCGATGGCGTGGGGGGTCGCTGAATCAGGCACGCCTACCACAACGTCGGCATCGGCGGGGGCTTCGCGAGCGAGTTGTCGCCCCATTTCCTGGCGTACCGTGTGAATGACTTGGCCTTCCATGAGGCTGTCGGGGCGCGAAAAATAGACGTATTCGAAAATGCAGAGCGCACGTCGTTGGCATGGCGCCCCCGTGATGGAAGCAAGCCCCGACGCATCGATGCGCACAATCTCGCCGGGTTCGACTTCGCGCAGATAGCGAGCGCCAATCGTCTGCAACGCACATGATTCGGACGCGATGACGTAGCCTTCATCCAGTTCGCCAATGCAGAGCGGCCGCAGGCCGCGAGGGTCGCGCACGGCGTAGAGCGTGTGGCGGGTGAGGATGGTCAGCGCATACGCGCCGTCGGCCAAGTGCATCAGCGCCCGAATACGCCCAATCCACAGATCTCCCTCGTCGTCCACAGGTGGAATGTGGGGCCATGCATCGGGTGATGCCGCCAAAATTTGCACAATGGCTTCGCTATCGCTCGATGAGGTCAATCCAACGCCACGTTTCATCAGCATGCGCCGCAGGTGCAGGGCGTTGGTGAGGTTCCCGTTGTGGGCGACGCCCAGTGGCCCATGAATCGTTTCGATGAGATACGGTTGTGCGTTGCGCATGTGTGAACCGCCTGTGGTCGAGTAGCGGTTGTGCCCAATGGCGATGTGACCACGCAATGGGCGCAGGTTCTCTTCGGTGAAGACCTGCGAGACCAGCCCCATGCCTTTGTGCAAATAGGCGGCGCGTCCATCCGTCGTCGCAATGCCGGCACTTTCTTGCCCACGGTGTTGCAGGGCGTACAACCCGAAAAATGCCAGCCGTGCCACGTCGCGCCCCGGTGCGTAAATGCCAATCACGCCACAGGCTTCATGCAGACCGGTTGGAACGAACATAACAAGCCCCTTTCTCACACGCTCCCCAATTTTCGATCGCTTTCGGTATGGAAGGGGCAGGCTTGCAAGCCTGCCCCGCGTGGGTATTGCCCGTTTACGCTGTGGTGCGCATTTCGCGCACGTCGGCATCAGCCTGGGCAAGGCGTTCAGCATGTGCGCGTTGGTAGGCGCGTACTTTGTCGCGCAAGGTGGGTTCCGCCAGTGCCAAAATCTTGGCAGCGAGAAGCGCCGCGGCTTCCGGTTCCAGCACCACTGCCGGGGCGACGCCGCTGGGCATACGCAGCGACGAGAAGATATCCGCCCCGCCGAATGCATCCGAGCGGGGGGGACAGGCAATCACCGGTGCCGTCACGGCGGCGTCGGCCATGCCGCTGAGGGCGTTGGAGCGACCGGCGATGGTGATGAAGACCTTGGCGCGTGGGTCGGCTTCGTATTCGGTCAGAATCTCCAACAGACGCGCGGGGGTTTTATGCGCCGATGCGATGCGCATTTCATAAGGAATACCGAACGAAGTGAGAACATCGGCGATGGCTTGCGCGTGCTTCAGGTCGGATTTCGAGCCCATGAGAATGGGAACAATCACGTTCATGGTGCTTTCCTCTCTCCGATAATGGTGTTAGGCTGATTGTCTTTCGAGTGCGGCGCGCACATGGCGCACGATGCGTTCTTTGGCAGGCAATTCACCCGGCTGGAAGGTCTGATCAGTCAGTTTTTCGTAGGCAGCGATGTAGCGAGCGGCCACTTGTGCCACGAAGTCGTCGGGCATGGCGGGTGGTTCGCCATCGCCACGGTAGCCCTGGGCGGCAAACCATTTGCGCAAGAATTCTTTGTCGAAGTTTTCGGGTTCGGTGCCGCGCTGGTAGGTTTCGGCAACCCAGTAGCGGCTGGAATCGGGGGTGTGGACTTCGTCGATGAGCGCCAGGTTGCCGTCAATCAGCCCGAATTCGTACTTCGTGTCCACCAAAATCAGTCCTGCCTGGCGGGCAACTTCCTGCCCACGCTTGAAAATGGCAATCGCCACGCGCTCGATTTCTTCCCACAATTCTTTGGGGACAATGCCGCGCTCGATGATTTCGTCGCGGGTGAGCCGTTCATCGTGGCCGCCATCGGTCGCTTTGGTCGTGGGGGTGATGATGGGTTCGGGCAGTGGGTCGTTCTTTTGCAGGCCTTCGGGCAATGGAATGCCGTAGGGGCGACGTTCGCCCTGCGAATAGAGGTACCAGAGTGATGTTTTGGTGACACCGGTGATATAGCCGCGCACGATGACTTCCACGGGCAGTGGTTCGGCTTCGCGAACGATCATCACGTTGGGGTCGGGGACGCTGAGTACGTGATTGCCGACGATGTCCTGCAATTGCTCGAACCACCAGGCGCTCAACTGGTTGAGTACCTGCCCCTTGTAGGGAATGAGCCCCAGTACGCGGTCGAACGCCGAGACGCGGTCGGTGGTGATGAGGACGCGCCGACCATCGGTGCAGTACATGTCGCGTACTTTCCCCTGCACCTTTTCACCCAGGCCGGGGATGTCCACCGTCTCGATCGCATGTGGAATGGCCGCTAACAACGCTTCATGTGAAAGCATACAAATCCTCCTGTCAATGTTGGTGTTGAAGAGTGGGGGGGGACGCATGTCGAATACGTCCACCCCCATCCCTCAGCACCCGCGTTTAGCATGCACGAATACCGTTGATGAAGAGCCGCAGCCCATCGAGCCCCTGTTCGCCGCGGTGATGGCGTGGATGTTGCCAGGGGAAGATATGATCTTCGGGGTGGGGCATCAAGCCCAGCACGTTGCCCGCAGGGTTGCAAATGCCCGCAATGTGCGCATCCGACCCGTTGGGGTTGTAGGGATAGCGCACATCGCTGCCGTCGGGCGTGGTGTAGGTGAGCGCCACCAGGTTGTCGCGTTGCAAGGCGGCCAGGATGTCGGCATCGCGGGCAACGAAGCGTCCTTCGCCGTGCGCCACCGGGCAGTGAATGGGGGCATCCAGCCCCTGGATGAAGAGCGAAGGAGTGTTGGGATTGGGTTCTAGCCAGACCCAGCGGCATTCGAACGTGGCCGAGGCATTCGGCGCCAGCGTGACGACACGTTCGCCTTGTGCTGGTGGCCAATCGAGCCCTGGGAGGAGCCCGGCTTTGATGAGTGCCTGGAAGCCGTTGCAGATCCCCAGCACGGGGCGTCCTTCTGCGACGAAGCGGCGGAGCGGCTCACCCAGTTGTTCTTGCAAATCGAGTGCCCAGAGTGCCCCCGCTCCCAGATCGTCGCCGTAGGAGAACCCGCCTGGCACCACAAGCATGTGGTAGTCCAGCAGGTTGCGTTCGCCATCGAGGAGTTGTTGCATCAGCACGATTTCGGGTGCTCCCCCAGCCAGCTCGGCGGCGAGTGCGGCTTCATGGTCGCGGTTGGTGCCACGGGCGTGCAGAATGAGCACACGCGGCGTGCGTTTGATGGCTGGCGCGGTGGGGTATGCGCGGCGGGGCGATGTGTGTGCCGGCGAGGGTTCGCCACGCCAGGCGCGTTCCAGCTCGACAATGGGAGTTTCGATGAGGAGCGAGCCTGCGCGACCAAGGATGCGCATGGTGGGCTCGGCGCAGACTGCCCCAATGCGAGCATGTGGAATGCCGCGCATGATCTCTTCAAAAGCGGCGGCATCGTCGGGATGAACCTCGACCACCCAGCGTGCGAGCGATTCGGAAAAGAGCAGCATAGCATCATCGTGAACGTCGCTGCTGCCGGGGACTGCCTCGACGTTCACTTCGACACCCAATCGTCCGGCCAGTGCCATTTCGGCCAAGGCCACGCCCAATCCACCTTCGGAGCAGTCGTGGCAGGCTTGCACCAATCCTTCACGCATGGCGCGATGCAGGGCGCGCGCGCGTTCGATGGCATTGGGCACAGGCTGCGGGACGCGCGTGTCGTGCATGCCGACGATGTCGGCGTAATGGCTGCCGCCCAATTCGGCGCGGGTGTCGCCGACGATGTAGAGCAGGTTGCCTGGCGCTTTCAGGTCCAGCGTGGTTGTGCGGCGGATGTCGGGGACCAACCCGATGGCCGAGATGAGCAATGTGCCCGGAATGGCGTGGCGTTCGCCATCGGCAGTTGTGTATTCGTTGTTGAGGCTGTCTTTGCCGGAGATATAGGGGGTGCCGTAGGCGAGCGCCGCGTCGTAGCAACCTTGGGCACAGCGTACCAGGCTGCCCAGGCGATCGGGAAGATTGGGGTTGCCCCAACAGAAATTGTCGAGAATGGCGAGATGGTCGGGGTCGGCGCCAATGGCCACAGCATTGCGCACGGCTTCATCGATCGCTGCCCATGCCATCGCGTAGGGGTCGAGTTCCCCGTATTGCGGGCAAATGCCGACCGAAAGGGCCAGGCCACGCAGAGGGCGCGTCGTGTCGGCGGCTTCTGCGGGGTGGTAAGTGCCCAGCGGTACGATGACTGCGCCATCGGATGGCCCATGATCGGCAACGCCGACCAGCGGCTTGACGGTCGTACCGCCCTGCACTTCGTGGTCGTAGCGGCGAATGATGCGCTCGCGCGAGCGGATGTTGGGGTGTGCCAGCAGGCGTTGCAGCGCTTCACCCGGTGAAAGGGGGGTGGCAGGTGGTGTTGTTCGCCCAGTTGGTGGGCGCCAGATGGCGTGCATGGTGCGTTGGGGCAAGCCTTCGTGCAAAAAGTGCATGTCCAAGTCGCCCACGACACGGTCGCCGTAGAAGAGTTTGAGACGTCCGGTCGGTTCGAATGTGCCAATCGCGACGGCTTCGACACCGTGCTTGTCGCAAATGGCACGCAAACGGGGCCAATCGTCGGGGGCAACGGCAAGCACCATGCGTTCTTGCGCCTCACTGAGCCAAATTTTCCACGGGCGCAACCCCGCATATTTGAGTGGCACACGTTCCAGATGCACCGTTGCGCCAATTTTGGCCCCCATTTCGCCCACGGCAGAGGAGAGCCCCCCCGCCCCGCAATCGGTGATGGCGTGGTAGAGGCCAGCATCGCGTGCCTCGATAACGACTTCTTGCACCTGTTTTTCGTTGATGGGGTGCCCAATCTGGACGGCGCTCCCGGCAATGTCGCCTGTTTCGGCGTCCATCTCCATACTCGAAAACGTCGCACCGCGCAGCCCATCGCGCCCGGTGCGCCCCCCCATGACCACGATCAGGTCGCCGGGTTGGACATCCGAGGGGTGTGAGCCATGCGGTAAAAGCCCCACACAGCCACAGTAGACCAAGGGGTTGGCAGTGTAGCCGGGGTGGTAGAAAACCGCGCCATCGACGGTGGGGATTCCCATTTTGTTGCCGTAATCTTCGATGCCATGTACAACCCCAGCTTCGATACGGCGCGGGTGTAAGGCCCCCGGTGGGACCTCTTCATCGGGCAAATCGGTCGGCCCAAAACAGAGTACGTCGGTGTTGGCGATGGGGCGTGCGCTCACGCCGAGAATGTCGCGCACCACGCCGCCCACGCCTGTGTTCGCGCCCCCAAACGGTTCGATGGCGGATGGGTGGTTGTGTGTTTCCACCTTGAACGCCACATCGAAATGCTCGTCGAAGGCGATGATGCCAGCGTTGTCCACGAAGGCAGAATGTACCCACTCGCGTGCTACCCGTTCTGTGGCAGCGCGCAGATAGGTGCGGAGCAAGCCATCGATCGTTTGCTGGACCGGCTCGGCGTCAGGTGGAGCGCCGTGGGGCGGCCCTTCGTAGAGAATGCGCGCTTTGAACGTTTTGTGGACGCAATGCTCGCTCCAGGTCTGCGCCAGCATTTCCAGTTCTGCATCAGTGGGCTCGCGCGCTTCGCGCTGGAAGTACTCGCGAATGGCGCGCATTTCGTCGAGATCGAGCGCCAGGCGGCGTTCGCGGCTGATGGCTTCCAGTTGGGCATCGTTGGCATTGCGAATGGGGATGGTTTCCACGGTCCCGTCGGCGTGTTGGGCGGTAATGAAGGCGGGAAGGATGGGCGTGTTCAGGCTATATCGTTGAACAACAGTATTGCAGAGCACCTCTTCGGCAAGGTGGGCAACTTCGTCTGTCTCGGTCAGGCCCCACACGTGGTACGACGTGCCTGTCGCAGCGGCTTCGATCGTGTCGACACCAATCAGGCGGGCGGCTCGCAACAGGTTTTCGGCGACGGGATCGGTCACGCCAGGAAGCCAGGTCACGTCGATGATGGCGTCGGGGGGAGCGGTGTCGGGCGAAGGTGGGGGAAAGGTGCTGCTCTGCGGGAGAATCTGGTACGTTTCGGTCACGGGGTCGGTCAACAATCGGCGGGCGATGCGGTCAAGGTCTTCGGGACGCAATCGCCCTCGTATGAAGAAGAGGCGGCGCACCTGACAGCGGGTGAGACTCGAAAAGCCGGCGGCGTGTGCAGTGCGAAGGATGCGCGCCCCCATGTGGTCGGGTGGACATCGTAAGACGACTTCAATCCTGTAGCTCGGGACGGCTGCTTGGGCAATGCCCCCTGTGGAATGTGGTTGTTCGCTCGTACTCATACCTTCCTGTGCTCCTCGTTCAATGCCCACTTGCAACAAAAAAAGACGCAGAGAAACCGGCTCAGCGTCTTCTTCGACGGGCTGTCTTGTCAATGCGCCGAAGATTATACGAAAGCCACAGGGGGCGTCAAAGAAGGGGGCACCCTTTCCATGGGGCTACCCGCTCATTCTCCATTTGGGTGCTTGACATGGAGAGCATACCCCATTTGTCGCGCCAAAATGGTCTTTCACCGCGATGGGGTTGGTCCATCTGCACGACGACACGGCGCTTCCTTTTGGATACACTGTGCAATGCGCGGCCAATGGCGTCCGCTGACAGTGTGATTGGTTCCAAAAAATGCCAACGAACGGACGCGAGGAGGTGCGCCGTGACATCTCGAAACTTCTACCCCCTTTACGATCGCCGATTCGACCACGATGCCTGTGGTGTGGCAGTTCTGGCTGAAACTCGCCGTGGCGCTACTCGCGAATTGGTCGAACGGGCATTGCGCACGCTCGAAAACCTGACACACCGCGGCGCGGTCAACGCCGATGGCCGCACCGCTGACGGCGCCGGTATTCTCATGCAACTCCCTGCCGACCTGTTTGCGGCATGGTTGGCCGACCACAACGTGCCCGCCGCGCCGGGAACGTTCGCCGTCGCCAACTGTTTTTTGCCGCATGACGATACCCGCGCCGATGCATGGCTGGAAGAAGCCGCTCGCGCTGCTGGCCTGGCGGTGGTGGGCTGGCGCGAGACGCCGGTCAACCTCGAGGCGCTAGGTGACCTGGCACGGGCGACCTGTCCGCGTCTGCGCCAACTGATCGTTGCGCGTCCCGAAGGATGGAGCGCCGAAGCGTTCGAGCAGGCTTGCTATCGTGCCCGCAAAGTTGCCGAAGGGCGTTGGCGCGAAGCGGGCGTCGAGGCGTATGTGGCGTCGTTTTCCTCGCGCACGATCGTTTACAAAGGAATGGTGTTGCCCGAAGATCTGCCCGCCTTCTACCTCGATCTCAGCAACCCGCTTTGCCGCAGTGCGGTTGCCGTGGTGCATACGCGCTTTAGCACGAATACACAACCCGCCTGGGCGCGTGCACAGCCCATGCGATTGCTCTGCCACAATGGCGAAATCAACACCTTGCAGGGCAACATCAACTGGATGAAAGCCCGCGAAGTGGATATTCCCGCCGAGGAAACCCCCGTGATCGATGAATCGGGCAGTGATTCCGCCATGCTCGACAACGTCGCCGAACTGCTTGTGCGCCACGGGCGCGACATTCGCGAAGCCTTGCTGATGATGCTTTCCGATGCGTGGGAAAACCATCCCCACATGCCAGAATCTGTGCGAGCATTCTATGCCGTGCATGCTGCTCTCATGGAACCGTGGGATGGCCCCGCAGCCGTCTGCTTCACCGACGGGCGCATTGCCGGGGCACGCCTGGACCGCAACGGTCTGCGTCCCATGCGCTACGATATCACCCGTGATGGGCTGCTGGTGGTTGCCAGCGAAGCCGGTGCTGCCGAACTCGACCCGGCCGATGTGATCGAGCATGGACGCCTGGGGCCGGGCGAAATGATTGCCGCCGACGTCGAATTGGGTCTCATCGAGCGGAACGATGCCCTCAAAGCCCGCATCGCTGCCGATGTGCGTGCCGCAGAAAGCGCGCGTACCTTGCATGTGCAGGAAACACCGCACCGTGCCCCTCCCGTCCCCGACGCGGACACGTTGACGCGCCAGCAAGCCGTCTTTGGCTATACGTCCGAAGAGATACAGGTCATCATCACGCCCATGGTCTGGCATGCCAAAGAACCCATCGGCGCGATGGGGGACGATACGCCACACGCCGTGCTGAGCGATTTGCCGCGTCCCCTCTTCCACTACTTCCGCCAGCGGTTCGCGGAAGTGACCAACCCGCCGATCGACCATCTGCGCGAACGAGCCATGTTCTCGTTGCGCGTTCACCTGGGGGCTTTGCTGCCCATTTTGGAACGCCATACCGACGTGAGTAGCCGCCTGGTGCTCACCTCGCCCTTCCTCACGCCCGAGGATATCGAGAGGGTGCTGGCATTGGGCGGAACCAACGCTGCGTTCCGCACCGCCGTGCTCGATACGACCTTCCCCATCGCCGATGGTGCACGCGGCATGTATACCCACTTGCAGGCGTTGTGCGCCCGTGCCGAAGCAGCCGTGCGTGATGGCGCGCGCATCCTCATTCTGGACGATCGTCATGTCTCGCCGGCGCATGCGCCGTTCCCCTCGGCGCTCGTGGTTGGCGCGGTTCACCATCACCTTTTGCGCACAGGCTTGCGGGCTCGTTGTTCGCTGGTGGCATTCAGCGGTGAAGCCCGCGATCCGCACCAGATGGCTGTGCTCATTGGCTATGGTGCCAATGCCGTGAGCCCTTGGTTGCTCTTCGAAACAGCCGTCGCCATTGGTAAGAAAGGGTTTCGTGGCGAAACCCTGACCGCTGATGAAGCCGTGGCGCGGGTCATGCACGCCCTGGAAGATGGCTTGCTAAAAATCATGGCGAAGATGGGCATCGCCACCGTGGAAAGTTATTGCGGCGCACAAATTTTCGAGATTCTGGGATTGGCCGACGATGTGGTAGACGGCTGCTTCCACGGCACACCGTCGCGGGTGGGGGGCATTGGCTACGACGCGCTGGCCGAGATTGTGCTGGCGTGGCATCGCCACGCATTTGGCGAAGAACAAGCTGTGCCCGAACTGCCCAGCCCAGGCTTCTACAAATTCAAGAAAGGTGGCGAATACCATGCCTTCAACCCGATAGCCGTGCGCACACTCCAACAGGCCGTGCGCACCCCTGGGGCACTCAACGGGCATTTTGCGGAAGGATTCGCGATCTATCGCCGCTATGCCGCCATGATCGATGGCGAAAAACCGTTCGACCTGCGGCATTTCGTTGAATTTGTCGAAAGCACACCCATTCCCATCGACGAAGTCGAACCGGCCACCTCTATCGTGCGGCGCTTTTCGACCGCGGCCATGTCATTTGGCTCGCTCTCACCGGAAGCGCATGAAACCTTGGCCATTGCGATGAACCGCCTGGGCGGCATGAGTAACAGTGGCGAAGGGGGCGAACCCTCCGAACGCTATGGAACCGAACGCAACAGTGCCTGCAAACAGGTAGCCAGTGGGCGCTTTGGGGTCACACCTTCCTACCTCATGTCAGCACGCGAATTGCAAATCAAGATGGCGCAAGGCTCCAAACCGGGTGAAGGTGGTCACCTGCCGGGGCACAAAGTAACGGTTGAAATTGCGGCGATTCGCCACACAGAGCCCGGCACCACGCTGATTTCGCCACCGCCGCACCACGACATTTACAGCATCGAAGACTTGGCGCAACTCATCTACGACTTACGCACCATCAACCCCACCGCCACCATCAGTGTCAAGTTGGTTGCACAAGCCGGTGTGGGGACGATTGCGGCCGGTGTCGTGAAAGCAGGTGCCGATGTCGTCCTCATCAGCGGTCACAGTGGTGGTACGGGGGCCTCGCCGCTGAGCAGCATCAAGCATGCGGGGGTCTCGTGGGAACTGGGATTGGCTGAAACGCAACAAGTGCTCGTTGCCAATGGCCTGCGCGATCGCGTGCGTCTGCGCGTCGATGGCGGGTTGCGCACCGCCCGCGATGTGGTGGTGGCGGCACTTCTTGGCGCGGATGAATTTTCGTTTGGCACGGCAGCGCTGATTGCCGAAGGGTGCATTATGGCGCGCATCTGCCACAAGAACACCTGCCCGGTGGGGATTGCCACCCAAAAAGGCATTTTGCGCGAAAAATTCGATGGGACACCGGAGCACATCATGGCTTTCTTCCTCTACGTGGCTGAGGACATTCGCAGCATGTTGGCACAATTGGGGGCCAGGAGCCTGGATGAAATTGTGGGACGCACCGATTTGCTGCGTCCGGCACGTGTCCACGAGGCTCCCATCGATGTACAATGCTTGCTGGCGCCGCCACAGCAGACACGACGTTACGAAGGCGCGATTGTCGATGCCAGTCGCCGCCCGTCCGACCTGGAACTTTCCATCACTCGTGACGTGTTGCACGATATTCGGCTCTATGGTCGCGCGCACCGTGCCTACACGTTGCATAACACCAACCGCAGTGTGGGGGCGCGTTTGGCTGGTGAGCTGGCCATCCGCTATGGTGATGCTGGTTTGCCGAGTGATACCATCACGCTACGCTTCGAGGGGTATGCGGGGCAAAGCTTTGGGGCGTTTGCATTGCCCGGCACCACTATGCACCTGGAAGGTGTTGCCAACGACTATGTGGGCAAAGGATTGGCTGGTGGCAAACTCATCATTGCGCCGCCGCGCCGTGCGGCCTGGCAAACCGAAGTGCCATTGATTGGCAATGTAGCACTGTACGGCGCGACTGGGGGGCAGCTCTACGTTGCCGGACGTGCCGGCGACCGCTTTGCCGTCCGCAATTCTGGCGCGACTGGCGTGGTGGAAGGTGTTGGCGCTCATGGATGTGAATACATGACGGGCGGTGTGGTTGTCATTCTCGGTACGGTGGGGCCGAATTTTGCAGCGGGGATGTCCGGTGGGGTGGCCTACGTGTATGACGAAGAAGGCACCTTTATGGACCACTTCGACGGTGAATTCGTTGTTGCCATGCCGCTCAGTGAAGAAGACGAGCAACGCGTGCGTTCGTTGGTGGAATGCCATCGCTTCTACACACACAGCCCGAAAGCCGCTGCCTTGCTGGCGGAATGGGAGTCGGTGCGCAGTAAATTTGTCAAAATTGCTCCACATCGCTAAGATTTCAGTGCCGTCAGGAACAAGCGAGCAACGGGCGCTCAAACGAGCGCCCGTTTTGCATCCCCAATTGTGAAGGCGCGTCCGTTGAATACCTTAGAGATGGTTTTCACAATTAGGAATCGAGGTTGATGTAAAAAGGACTTTGGTCGAATGCAGAGGCAGAACGATATGGTTATGGAATTCGTAACAAAACGTGAGTATCCTTATCACAACCAAGACGAAACACCGCAGCACGTATCATCGTTCGGTGAGTCGTCAACAGACGGAAGGGAGCGGACTCCCATGACAGCACCAAAAACTCGGCTGGCCATCCTCATCTCGGGTTCAGGGGGCGTGATGCAAGCCATTCTGGACGCCTGCCGCCGCGAGGAACTTGACGCCGAAGTGGTGGGCGTTTTCTCGCATGAGCCATACGCCTATGGCCTGCTGCGTGCTGAACGGGAAGGCGTGCCTGCATTTGCCCATGACCTATCGGAATATCGCTTCCAGGGCCTGACGGAGCGCGATTTCGAACGCGAATTGGCCGACAAAATCGAGGCGCTGGGAGCTGATATGGTGGTGCTGGCAGAATGGGGGCTTCCGCTGGGGGAAACTTTCTTGGACCGTTTCCCGAACCGGGTGATCAACCTGCATGAAGGGTTACCGGGGCAGTTTCCTGTGTTCGACCCGTACACACGCAACCCGGTTTCGCGCGTGTATGATGCGTTCACAGCCGGGCTGATCCGTGAAACAGGGGTGACGGCACACATTCTGCGCGACCCTCTGCAAACAGGCCCGGTGCTGGCAGCCGAGCGGGTGCCCATTTATGAGTTCGATACGTTGGCTGATGTTGAAGAACGTTTTTATCGCGTCAAATGTGAGATGTTGGTCAATGTCTTGCGGCGCATGATTGAGGAACGACAGCGAGAAGCACGGATGGATCAGGCCTGATCGTCCCAGTGCGGGGGACGGGAAAAGGCCGGTGCTCTCAGTGGGGGGAGAGTGCCGGTCTTTTCCTTTTGGCGCGATAGGGT
Source organism: Ardenticatena sp. (assembly GCA_015487975.1). Taxonomy (GTDB): domain Bacteria; phylum Chloroflexota; class Anaerolineae; order Ardenticatenales; family Ardenticatenaceae; genus Ardenticatena. The sequence continues at coordinate 29,375 of WFOS01000027.1, read as the reverse complement.
GTCAATGCCCAACCCAGTCAATGGGCTCACTGCGCATGAGTGCTTTGGCGATGTCTTCAACCTCGTTCATGCCTTCGCGGCGAGCCAGTTCGGCTGCCTGTTCCCAGGCGCGCTGTGCAGCAGTTTCGTCGCCGAGTTCCCGTTCAGCAGTGCCCAACGCCAGGTAGGTGAAAATGAGCCCTTCGTGGTCGCCACAGCGGTTTTTGAGATCAATCGCGGTGCGGTAATAGTCGAGTGCTTGCCGCCAATCGCCACGGTCGGCTGCGAGAACACCCAGGCCGTGCGAGGCAAGCGAGGCGAGATAATTGCTCCCAGCTTCGTTTGCAAGGGTAAACCCTTTGAGAAAGAGTCGTTCAGCTTCGGCAGGCTTTTCGCTTTGCAGGGTATTGGCAAGTTCAAGAATCGCCCCAGCAGCGCTCAATGTGTCCCCCAGTTCTTCGAAGATCTTCAGACTGCGCTCGTAGAAGGTGTATGCCCGGTCTATCTCGTCTTCTTCGAAGGCAATTGCACCCAGCCGCATAAGGGCCATGGCCTGGGCTTCGCGCTCTTGGTCGTGGTCGAGCAATGCGAGGACACGCTCGTAATGTTTTTGCGCGATCGTATACTGCTCTTCCCAAAAAGCGAGCTCACCCAGTTCAAGGCGCACACGTGCCCGACCTATTGGGTCGTTGAATTCACGGTAGAGCTCGTGCGCTATGGCAAGGTGTTCACGGGCTTGCGCGATTTCATCCATATCGGCGTTGAGTTGCCCTAGCATCAGGTGAATGGCTGCTTTCAGCGCAAGATTGGGGGCGTCGTCGGCATGTTGCAGATGATTGAGTGCGCTGTAGAGCAAATCGGCAGCCTTTTCGTAGGCATCATCTTGCAGGGCGTCCATCGCCTGTAAGAACAACGTTCGGGCATCAATTGCGGATGTCATGTTGCCTCCTTGTGGGGGCACTGAGACCGGTCTCCGTTCGCTGGTGTGTCTATTCTAGCATATGTTGGGTGGAAAAGCATCTGACATTTGGCACAGAATAGGCGGATTCATTCCAGCGGAATGGCCTGTAAGGCGTGCAAAAGTGTTTCATCCCCCCACGTTTCGGCAAGTGTGTGGGCAATCTCGTAATAGCGGCGGGCTTCTGTAGGGTTGACGTTAGCGAGCAGGCGTGTGAGTTCGTAAGCGGCTTGTGCCATGCCCAAATCGTGTTCGATGGATTGAAACAGCTCGAACGCAGTGCGGTAGAAGTGGGCGGCATCGTCGGGGCGGTTGGTGGCGTTGGCAAGCGCTCCAAGCCGCAGAGCGGCTGTGGCGCGGTCGCCTGCGTTTGGGGCAGTGCGCAATACACGTATGTAAGCAGCGTGTGCAGCGTCTGTGTCCTGCATGCGTTCGGCAAGTGCGCCCGTTTCGTAGAGGGCACGTACCAACGTTTCTTGATCGCCACGGGTTTCGGCTTCATGCAGCACACGTTGTAAGATGGCATGGGCTTCGGTGTATTTTGCCTGGTCGGCGTAGACACGCGCCAGTGTCAGGCGGGCGAAAGCCGCGGCTTGCGATTCCTGTTCGGATTCGTACAGCTCGATCACTTTGAGAAGGGTTTGTTCGGCGGGATAAAATAACCCTGCTTGCACGAAGCCCAATGCTTGCATAAACAACGTATTTGCAGTTTGATTACGAGAAGAAGCATTCATGGAGAACCTACCTTTTCTGGGTCTCATCAAGGAGTGAGCGATGAAACAGATTCATCGCGCAACATTGTATCACATTCGATTGCCGCTCGTCCAAGCGTTTCGGACATCTGTGGATGCATATTCGATGCGCGACGTGTTGTTGTTGCGCCTGGAAGTCGAGGATGTCGAGGTGTGGAGTGAATGTGTGGCGTTACCGACGCCGACCTACTGGTATGAAACAGTCTTGACCGCGTGGTATGTGTTGACGGACCATTTGTTGCCGTTGACAGTGCAAGAACCGTTCGAGACACGCGAGGAGTTGATGGCGCGGTTGGCGCGTGTACGAGGGCATCCGATGGCCAAGGCGGCCATTGAGATGGCGTTGTGGGCGTATGAAGCGGTGGAAGCGCGCGTGTCGTTGGCGCAGTTGGTTGGGGCGACACGCACGCATGTTCCGGCTGGGGTGGTGATTGGAATGGTGCGTGAACCCAAATTATTGTTGCAGCGTGTTGAAAAGGCCATCGAAGATGGATACCGTCGGATCAAACTCAAAATAGCCCCTGGTCATGATGTCGAGCCGGTCTCGATGGTGCGCAAAATGTTCCCAGATGTGGCTTTGCTGGTTGATGCGAATCAGGCCTATACCCCAGAAAATCTTTATGCCTTACAACTATTGGACGAGTACGATCTTCTGGCACTTGAAGAGCCGTTGTCGTCTGGCACGCCATTGCGTGTGTATGCCGACGTCCAGCGCCAACTCCATACGCCAATCATGCTCGACGAGTCGATAGCGACACTGGCCGATGCAGAATATGCGATTGAGGTTGGTGCCTGTCGTGCGCTCAACCTCAAACCGGGTCGTCTGGGGGGCATTGCCAACCTGCTCGATATCTACCGGCTGGCATGTGAGCGGGGGATTGCCTTGATGCATGGCGGTATGCTGGAAAGTGGTGTTGGGCGTGCGTACAATGTGGCGTTGGCAGCACTGGAAGGGTTTACGATTCCCGGAGACCTTGCTGCCAACAGTCGCTACTTCCGTGAAGATATCGTAGATCCCCCTTTTACCCTCGATGCGAATGGCATGATCCAGGTTCCCTCGGAGATTGGTCTGGGTGTTATGGTGGTCGAGGAACGCATTCAGCGCGCATTGTTCCGCACGGCGATGTTTACCCCAAAAGATGGGCGTGTTTCTTCGTGACGAAAGAGGGTGTCGTTGTGGCCAGTACAGGCGCAGATCTTTGCTTGTAACAATCATGCTGGTCAGCACAATATCGAGCTGCTTCTTCGCGATGCCCCGTTTCTAGCACCATTCCGCTGTTCGAATATGGGCATCTTAGGGCTCGTTCCCTTGCTCGACCTTTGCGAGCACCCCCTGCACGAATAAAACACCACCATCGGTACATGATCGCCCCTGCGTGTGGAAGTGGCTTTGGCTTTCTTCACCAACGAATCATCACATTTTCACCACCTTTGGCGATGCAGGACGGGTATTTCCGTCATACCATGAGGGTAAGACGTTCAGCATCGGAGGCATACATGGCATCTTTGACCACGTTGTTCATTCCACGGCACTCCCCCAAACTGGCGTATATGCTTGAAGCGTGGGGCGTGGCCCGTCTGGTTTCTACTGTGGCCTCGCCCACTCAGCGCATTTTCATTCGCCAGCAGGCAGATGCATTCGTGGTAACCATCGAGCCCCCATTGGAGATAGCTACGCTTGCAGAAACCCCATTTTGGGCGCCTCTTCCGCTCATTACCGATACCCCGCCTCGGGAAAGTGTCATTCCCATTCGCTTGCCCGCAGATGAATGGACACGTGCGCATGTCAGACATCCCTCGGGTGAGCGTCCGCCGCCGCCTGACTGGCGTACTGTGGTGTTTCTGGCCGATCCACGCCTGGCGGTTGTTTCGGCGTACAATCGCCTTGCCAGGATGTGGGAACGATGCCGCGCGACCTGGCCGGATCTGCTTGTTGCCTTGTTGAGCATGTATGCCTTGCCTGGGACGCCCATGACGAGGTCACCGTGCATTGGGAGGCGGCGCACATACCGTACTTCTTCGCTTTTCTTTCTGTACTTCGATGAAGATGTTCCACATGTGCAACGAGAGTGGAATCGAGAGTATGTGCGCATGTTGGGCTTTTTCTCGGCGGCTGTGCCCTATGCCCATCCGCAGCGAAAGGGCTACACGATCGTTTGGTTTGAACCTCACTATGTCGAAATGCGTCAACATCAGCGGATTTTGGAAACATTCAGTCAGCACCGTGTGGAAACCCACTTGGAGCGCATCGCGCTCATTGCGAAGTTTCGTTTGGCACGTCTTTGTGTGTGCATGGCTGTGCCTATCCAGCCTCGCTACACGCTTCATCAAACGACGCATCGTGTGCCACAACGCGGGAATGTCGTTTTGAAAGAACACCGCACGTACCTTGTACCGTCGCTTCCTACGTCCCATGATGCTGTAGCACAACATATGTGGGCGATGTTGTTGGGGGCACATGTCGCGTTGCTCAAAACAGGTGTCCCAGCACATGTGATGGCGCGGTATGCTCAGTGGTGATGCGTTGTATTTGCTGTTTCAAATAAATACGATATGCTTGCACTGCATCTTCGGTATATCGGTTTTGCGAAAAAGGTGCTGCATGTCCCGCAATGTTCGGCTTCTCTGGCTGTCCTATCTCATCTGGGGATTTGGAGAAGGGCTTTTCGTCTATTTTGAACCTCTCTTTCTGGAACAAATCGGCGCCTCGTATCATCAAATCAGCCTTGCATTTGCGGCATCTGCCATTGTCGTCACGTTTCTTTACTTGCCTGCGGGATGGCTGGGTGATCGCATCGAGCGTCGCAGGCTGATTCTGGGAGGGTACTGGCTGGGTGTCGTGGCTGCTCTCATCATGGCTTTTGCGCCAACGTGGTACATGTTTGCACTGGGCATGGTCGTGTATAGTCTGTGTTCGTATTGCGTGCCCGTCATCAATGCGTATGTGCTGCACGAAACGCCACCAGCGATGCAAACACGTATCCTCAACCGTCTCACCGCAGCCTTCTGGCTGGGGTTGCTGGCCGCTCCAACCCTAGGGGGGAGGTTGGCTGAGACGGGGGGGCGAGTGTTGGTTTTTGGATGTGTAGCCCTGGCTTTTCTGGTCTCATCTGGATGTGCCTGGGGCATCGCTCCCCAAACATCGCCGGTGGTTCGTGGATCGCTTGTTCGGACACGGACTGATTGGCGACATCTATCGGTGTTGTGGCCCATAGTGGGTTTACTGGTCATCCTGGCCGCGTTCGAATGGGGAGCACGCTTGGGAGATGTATTGTTGCCGAACTACCTGGTGCACCGTTTCGCGTACGATATGCGCACCATTGGGATACTGGGGACTCTGAACTCGATAGGCGCCATTGTCTGGTTGCTTGTATTGAGCGAGATTGATGCCAGAGGGCGCAAAGCCCTTTTCATTGCAACAGCAAATGTGGCGATTGGGATTTGGTTGCTTTGGAAGATGCCCTCTTGGGGAATGCACATGGTGGCATTCGCGTTGCTTGGCGCACGTCATGCATTCCGCTCGTTGGGCACGGTTTTGCTGGCACGCCTCACACCTCAGGCCTACCAGAGCACTATCACCGGTCTATTCTACATGTTCAGCGGACTTGCCATCTCATTGGCGGAATTGCTGAGTGGTCCACTTTTTACACAAGACCCCGCGCGGCCTTTGGAAGTGGCTTTTTGGTGGCTGCTCGTGTGGATTGGCCTGTTTGGGGGGTATGGGTTGGTCTTCCGCCATCTCCGTCGCCGCAGCCCAATCCCTTCCGAGGCCTGATGGATACACGCACCTAGTTGGAACGGCTGTTCTGTCGTATGCGCTTCACGAAAGTTGTGAGGGCGTCGCAGACAGCGTGTGGCTGTTCCAACATGACCATATGCCCCGCATCGGGAATCATCACCAGTTCAGCACGGCGAATGGCCAGCGCCAGCTCTTCGGAAAGCCGCGGCGGTGTCATTTTATCGTGCTCTGCGCCAATGACGATGGTTGGGCATTGAATGTCGAACAGTGCTGCACGACTATCGAATGCATCACAGGCGGCAAAATCTCCATACAAAACCGACTTGGGGGTTGCCGCCATCTCTTGCACTGCGGCAGCCATCTCCTGCGGGGATAGCTCGCGGGCGTACATCCAGCGCACCATGCGGCGAATCGTCCCCAACGTGTCATGTTGCAAACCGTCCAGCACTGTGGGGTTGACTTTCAGGCGTGCTCCGGTGGCAACAAGGCCTAGCCCTCGCACCCGTTCGGGGGCGAGCAGCGTGGTTTGGATGGCAATTGCACCCCCCATCGAATGCCCGACCAGCACGGCCTTGTCAATCGAAAGCGCGTCGAGCAGAGAGAGCATGAAATAGGCATAGCCTTCTATGCTGTACCGCCCTGTTCCCCCTGAACGACCATGCCCGGGTAAATCGAATGCGATACGTTGCCCCACGGGCATCTGCTTGAGGCAATACGCCCAATGCTTCCATGTGCCGCCCGCCCCATGGATGAAGAGCACCGTTGGTTCGCCGCTCCCCCGTTTCTGATAAAACACAGGTGTATCGTCGAGTAGCAGCGTGGTCATGACCTTCCTCCGACATGTCCGATGAATGCTGCAAGCATACACCATTCTGAAGCAATATGAAAAACGGCGGGGATCCCCGCCGTTTTCTATTGGGGCATGTGGTGTGCTTATGATTCTTCGCCGACCAACTCGCGCCCACTTTTTTCAGCCAGGTAGCGTTCCACTTGCATGGCGGCTTTCACACCATCGCCGGCGCTTGTGGCCACCTGTCGGTAAATGGGGTCGGCCGCTTCACCCGCGGCAAACACCCCTTCCACATTTGTGCGCATGAAGCGATCGACCAGGATGTAGCCGTGGTCGTCCATTTCCAATTGCCCTTCGAAGATGTCGGTATTCGGGGAATGCCCGATGTAGATGAAGACGCCGTCTGTTTTCAGTTCGCCTTCTTCGCCTGTCACGGTGTTGCGCGTTTTCACGCGCTCGACTTTGCCGTCGCCCTCGATGGCTGTGACCACCGTGTTCCAGATGAACGACATCTTGTCATTGGCAAAAGCGCGTTTTTGCAAGAAAGGCCCCGCGCGCAACTGGTCGCGACGGTGGATGACACGTACCGAATTGGCAAACTTCGTCAGGAACAAGCCTTCTTCCAGCGCCGAATCGCCGCCACCAACGACCACAACATCCTTGCCACGGAAGAAGAAGCCATCACATGTGGCGCAATAGCTCACGCCGTAGCCAGTCAGTTCTTTTTCGCCCGGTACGCCCAACTTGCGAGGGGATGCCCCCACAGCGACGATAATGGCGTCGGCTTCGTATTCGCCGCCATGGGTCCGCACCAGGTGCGGGGGTTGGGCGCGCAATTCCACCGCTACCGCTTCGTCGAATTCAAGGCGTGCGCCAAATTTTTCGGCTTGTTCGCGAAAACGTTGTACCAACTCCGGCCCGGTCAGCCCTTCGGGAAAGCCGGGGTAGTTTTCCACTTCGTTTGTTGTCGCTACCTGACCACCCAATTCGTTCCCTGTGATGACCAGTGGCTCCAGTTGGGCGCGGGCTGTGTAAATTGCTGCTGCTAGCCCAGCCGGTCCAGACCCAAGAATGATAACTTTTTCACGTTGTGCCATTGTTGCCTCCCACGTACTCTTTCGATTTTCGACTATCCCCTAATACAGCCGGGGAGTATAAAGCATTTTTCCTGAACACCAAATACAACGCCCCCATTTGACGGAGATGGGGGCATTGTTCTTACCTCACAGCGTATGTGTTGTGTACACGACGTCAAACTTGGCCATGCTCTTGGCGCGTGGTGAGGAAGGCTTGCAAGAAATCAATCGGCACCGGGAAGACGACCGTCGAGTTGTTTTCAACCGCAATCTCAGTGAGTGTTTGCAAGTAGCGCAGCTGCAAGGCTGCTGGTTGCTCTGCCATGGTGCGTGCCGCTTCGGCGAGCTGACGTGCCGCTTGCAATTCACCTTCGGCGTGGATGATCTTGGCACGCTTTTCACGTTCGGCTTCTGCCTGACGTGCCATGGCACGCTTCATCACGTCGGGCAATTCGACATCCTTCACTTCGACAATGCTGACTTTGATGCCCCATGGTTCAGTGGCTTCATCGATGATTTGTTGCAACCGGTGGTTGATGGTTTCTCGTTCGGCCAGCAATTCATCCAGTTCAACTTGCCCGATGACATTGCGCAATGTTGTCTGGGCAATCTGACTGGTCGCTTTCAGATAGTTTTCGACTTCCACGACCGCTTTCACAGGGTCCAACACACGGAAATAGGCCACAGCGTTGATGCGCACTGTCACGTTGTCCTTGGTAATGGCCTCTTGTGAGGGTACGTCCAGCGTGACGACACGCAGGTCAACCTTCACCATTTTTTCGAGAATGGGGATGATGAGGAACAGCCCAGGCCCACGTGCGCCAACGATACGTCCGAGACGGAAGATGACGCCACGTTCGTATTCCTGCACGATTTTGACCGAGGCACGAATGAGCCCGATCACGAAACCAAAAAGTATAATGAGAACAGGGAAAAGCCCAATCAATACTTCCATGCGTCCCTCCTCCTTCGATAGATGACCGGTTGAGGTAGGCTTGATGTTGTTGGATGAGGTAGCTGCTTTGCCTGTTTTTTGAATTGTACGGAAAAGCAGATGAAAAGACAATTGCTTTCCGTAGCACGCCCATTTGTACGCACAGGGTACAAAATGGTTGCAAGGAATGGGGTGAAAAAACGGGCGGCAGAATTCGCCGCCCGTTTCTCTGCTTTGCCGGTGCGTCTTACTTGATTTTCTCGCTGATGCTCTTGGGTTGCAGGAAGAGCAACAGGTAGTCGGGGCCGCCCGCTTTGCTATCGGTGCCACTCATGTTGAAACCACCAAATGGATGCACCCCTACCAGCGCGCCTGTGCTCTTGCGGTTGAAGTAGAGGTTGCCCACATGGAATTCGTCGGCGGCACGGTCAAGACGGGCACGGTCGCGACTGTACACCGACCCTGTCAAGCCGTATTCGGTCGAGTTGGCAATGCGCAGCGCATCATCGAAGTCTTTGGCTTTGATAATGGACAGCACCGGGCCAAAGATTTCTTCTTGCGCAATACGGACATCCCACGGTACATCAGTGAAGATGGTGGGTTCGATGAAGTAGCCTCCCTCCAGGTCTAGGCGTTTGCCGCCCAGCACCAGGTTGCCTTCGTCATAGCCGATTTCGATGTAACTCATGATTTTGTTGACAGCGTCGGTATCGATCACGGGCCCCAGGAAGACTGTTGGATCCACAGGGTCGCCAATCTTCAATTGTTTGGTGCGTTCGACCACACGTTGCACCATTTCGTCGTAGATCTCTTCTACGAAAATTGCCCGCGACCCGGCTGAGCATTTCTGTCCTTGGAAGCCAAACGCACTGACCACCACACCTTCAGTGGCGGCATCCAAGTCGGCGGTTTCATCCACGATCACGGCGTCTTTGCCGCCCATTTCCAGCACGGTGCGCTTCAACCAGATCTGGCCGGGCTGAATTTCAGCTGCCCGCTGGTTGATGTGGATGCCCACTTCTTTGGAACCGGTGAACGAGATGAAGCGCGTTTTGGGATGTGCTACCAACGCCTCACCAGCGACTTCGCCATAACCTGGCAGGTAGTTCAAGACACCACGCGGGATACCGGCTTCGTAGAGCAGTTGCACCACGTGATACGCTACCACTGGCGATTGTTCGGCGGGCTTGGCGACCACGGTGTTGCCTGTTACCAATGCCGACGAGACCATGCCGGTGAAAATCGCCACGGGGAAGTTCCACGGCGTGATGATGGCGCCCACCCCCAGCGGAATGTAGCGGTAGGTGCTGCGCTCCGTGGGAATCTGATAGACAAGTTTGGGGGCCCGTTCTTCGATGTCGAGCATCTGACGGGCGTAGTATTCGAGGAAGTCAATCGCTTCGGCAGTATCGGCATCTGCTTCGGGCCACGATTTGCCGACCTCGTATATCATCCAGGCCGAAAATTCATGCTTGCGCTCGCGCATCAGTTGTGCGGCTTTCAGCAGAATGGCGGCGCGTTCTTCGGCTGGTGTTTTGCGCCATGTTTGGAAGGCTTCATACGCTACTTCGACCGCCCGCGCAGCATGGTCTGCTGTGGCGGCAGAGACACGCCCCACCACCTGGTCAGGATGCGAGGGATTGAGTGATGCAATCGTCTCATCCAGGTAGATTTCATCGTCGCCGATGATAAGCGGGTAGTGGCGGTCGAATTGGGCACGCACCTTTTCGAGCGCGGCTTCCATCGCCGCACGATTTTCGGGCTTCGAGAAATCGGTCAACGGCTCATTACGGAAGGGGGGTACCTCTTGCAAACGCATCGTTCCAACCTCCTTGTTGGTTTGGATGGTGTCAAGAAAAAAAGCACCCTTGCGAGTGCTAGAATTGGAAACGGCCAGTTGCTGGCACAATTTTGTAGGAAAAATTGGTGACGTATTCCATCAGTTTTTCGTACAATTCCTGCCATTCATCGCTGGAAAGAATGTCGCGCATGGTTTCCATATCATCGGTGATGCCCCCCATCAGAATTTGGGGGCCTTCCCCATACACGGTATACCACCCATCTGTTGGCTCAAGTCCCAATTCAATGAGGCGTGGGGCAAATTCCGATGTGATAAAGTCGAGATAGGCGGTTTCTTTCCCCGGCCGAATATCCCAACTCATCAAAAGTTTCATCCGTGCCACAGTTTTCCTGCTCCAAAAGCCTGTTTTTTGAAATCAGCGCCGACAGCATAGCATATCTACATGGAGATGACAATACGTCGAAAGTCATTCAATCAGGCAGAGCAAACTCAGCACGCCCCACATACTGACGCCTCCCAGAACCCACACCGGCCGCAAGGCTCGATGCGAGACCATTGCCCGCCAGCCGGGAAACGCCAGCACGACCAGCGTATGCAGACCGACGCGCCCCAGGCGTGGGTCGAAGAGGATGCCCAGCAGCACCAGCATGCCCACGCCTGCCACCATGGTAGGCCAGATGTCGGTTTCGGCGATGGCTGACCATTGCGCCCGTATGCCTAGCATGGCTGCCGCCAACCAGATGAACAGCCACACGCTCACGTTTTCACCAATATGCCATTCCAGAATGGCTTGTGGGTTGATCGTGGTGGCGGTGTGGGTGAGCCTTGAAAGATGCCCAACCAGCCAAGGGCCGCCTCCTATGCCCACAGCCACCAACCCGCCCCCGGCAACGGTGAGCCCCAACCCAACCAGAATGCTCCCCAATGCCAGCCGATGCGTGGCGGTGGTGGCGTCGCGCCAGAGCAGCGCGAATGTGAGCGCAAGCATGCTTCCCAGCCAGAGTGCCGCAGGCGCCCGCATCACCAGCCAGCCCCATGCCCCCACCCCCATCAGCAAGGTGGGAATGTCCATCCCGCGGCGGAGCAAGCGTGCTAGGGCTGCCAGGAAGAGGAACGCGCCTGCGGTGATGTCGGGGGCTGAGGGGGGGCACCACCAAAACGGGGCCACGATGGCCAGCATGGCGCTCCATCGCCAGGCGCGGTGCGCCAGCAAGGTTTGCCCCAACGTGCTCCCCCCAACGGCGACAAGAGGAACACTCCACACCCACAACACGCGCTCGGCGCTATTGCCAGTGCGTGTGAACAGCCAGGCAAGGACCCAGCCGAGTAGACAGGCCAACAGCGTGCTGACTAGTGTGTCGCGTTGTAGGGTGGCATGCGCATTCATCGGTGTAGTGTTCACTCTCACGGCACGGGCGCGTCTCCCTCCACCAACTGTTCGCGTGTGCGATAGACCATCGCCAGCAACGATGCGACCAACCCCTCTTCACCATCGCGCACTTCGATCTCGTAAGAACAGATGCGCCCGCCTCGATGCCGCTCTCGCGCTTCGGCAATCAATCGCTCACCAGGGCGAGTGGCACGGTGGTAGTTGATGCTGAGGTTGAGTGCCAGATGGACCCGGTTGTAGGCATGTGTGGCCACAGCCAGTGCCACATCGGCCAGTGCAAACACGACGCCCCCATGCGTCACCCCTTGCATCGCCTGGTGATGGGGTTCCAGGTCGAGTGCTACACGTGCAAACCCCGGATGCACGTCCAAAATCTGCGCACCAAGGTGGCGGGCAAAGGCATCGCTGTCCAGGCGGGCACGCAGGGTCGGCGAAATCTCTCCGCTCATGTGCGGGTCTCCTCGTAGGTGTAGAAGCCGCGCCCAGTGCGTTGTCCCCATTCGCCTGCCTGCACCAGTTGGCGTAAAAGTGCCGCCGGGCGATACCGTGCGGGGTCGTGGTGCACACAGAGGGCTTCGAGAATGCCGAGCACCTGGTCGAGCCCAATGAGGTCGCCCCATGCCAGCGGCCCATGCGGGTAATTGGTGCCCAGTTGCATGGCACGATCGATGTCCTCAGGCGTGGCAACCTGCTCTTGCACAGCGAAAGCGGCTTCGTTGACGAGGGCGGCCACTGTGCGGGGGAGAACGCCGCCAGCGGTATCGCCGACCATGACGAGCGTTTTCCCCAGACGCGCCCACCATTCCTGTGCGGCCTGTATTGCCGTCGGGGTGGTGCGTCGCCCGGCATAGCCTTCCACCACAGCGCTTTCCAGTGGGGGAAGTGCTGCCCAGCCGATCGTCTGTTCCGGGCGGCCACTCCACAGGCCGGCTTCTGTGGCACTGGCGTTCAACGTCGCGCTGAGCACCAGCGTCTGCTCAGCCACCATACGCCCGACATGGCGCAGGACGGCAGCTTTGCGTTCGCGGTCGGCGATGATGGCTTCGATGATGAATCGCGGGTGTGAAGATGGTAGCGGTGCCATCTCATCGCGCGAAAAGGGCGTTTCGATCTGCATCTCTACGGTGAAACCCGCCTGGCGTGCCAGGTTGGCAACGGCCAGGGCTAAGGGACCATCACCATATACCCACACATGTTCCATCGTCTTGCCTTGCTCCTTCATCCATCATTTTTCGCGAGCCAGTAGGTGCTGCACTTGCTCGATCGCCATCAGGCGTTCTTCGGGCGGGCGTACCCCCGAAACCAGATAGCGCCCGGCAAAGAGAAACGCTGGGACGCTATGAATGCCCGCCTGTGCTGCCCAGGTTTCATCGGCCAGCACGTCATCCAGGTCGCGGTGCGTTTTCAGTGCGTTGCGGAAGGCATCGGCATCCAGCTCGACCGAGGCAGCGATATCGGTCAACACATCCACATCGCCAATGTCGCAGTCATCCACGAAGTAGGCGTGGAAGACCGCGCGGTCGTATGCATCGCCTTTGCCATGTACACGCGCAAACTTGCCGCCCTCATGCGCTGGCCGAGTATCGATGCCCCAGCGGTGCGTGCGCATTTCGACGCCGTAGAGCCGCGCCATTTCGATGGTACGCGGCCAGTTGTTTTCGATAAGTTGACGGTAGCGGGCTTCCTGCTCGGGCGTCATGCCGCTTTTGCCTTCGGGGCGCAGTTCGAACGCCCGCCACTCAACCGTCGATGGCACTTGTTCTCTGACGCGGTCCAAACTGGACACCGCCATGTCGCAAAATGGTCAGACGGCGTCACTGAACACGACCACGTGGAGCGAGGGTTCGTTCATGATCCATCCTCGTATACATACCAGCCACGCCCCGTCTTGCGCCCCAGGCGGCCGCTTTCGACCATGCGTTGTTGCAGAAGGCTGGGGCGGTAGCGTGGTTCACCAAAATAAGCGTTGTACACCGATTGGGACGCTGCAAAGTTGATGTCCAGGCCAATCAGGTCCATCAACTCGAAAGGCCCCATTTTGAAGCCCCCGCCTTCGCGGATGAGACGGTCGATTGTGGCGTGGTCGGCCACGCCAGTTTCGAGCAAGCGCAAGGCTTCCAGGTAGAAGGGGCGTGCCACCCGGTTGACGATGAAGCCGGGCACGTCTTTGGCACGCACGGGGGTTTTGCCCCATCGTTGCGCCAGCGCTACCAGGGTGTCGCACGTTTCAGGGGCTGTTTGTGCCCCTGCCACGACTTCGACCAGCCGCATCAGAGGCGCTGGATTGAAGAAGTGCATGCCTGCAACACGGTGCGGCGTGGTGGTTGCCGCAGCAATCTGGGTGACGCTGAGCGTGCTCGTGTTGGTCGCCAGAATGGCATCAGGGACGACAATGGCTTCCAATTCGGCGAAGAGCTGCTGTTTCAAGTCGAGCCGCTCGGGAGCGGCTTCGATGACCACGTGGCAATCGGCGAAGGCGTGCAAGTCGGTTGTGGGGTGCAGGCGGTCGGGCACCGTACGCGCTACGTCGGGGTCGAGCCGCCCTTTCTGGGCAGCGCGTTCCACGAAATGCTGAATGCGAGCCACGGCACGCGCCAACACTTCGTCGGTAATATCGTAGAGGCGCACGGTGTAGCCTGCTTGTGCGGCAACCTGGGCGATACCACTTCCCATGGTGCCAGCACCGATGACGCCAATGGTGGTAATCGTCTCGAGCATGGGACTCCCTCACTGGGATCTGCCTGTCAACGCCCCTGGAAGGTAGGCGCACGTTTTTCCAAAAAGGCTTGCAAGCCTTCGGCATGGTCAGCAGTACGGCCGGCGAGCTCTTGCATATCGGCTTCGTATTCGAGTGTTTCGGCCAAGGTATGCGTGGCAGCGAAATCGGCCAGGCGCTTGATGTAGCCAATGGCTTTGGTTGGGGCAGCGGCCAGTTCCGCAGCCAGTGCACGGGTTTCGTCCATCAGGCGATCGGCGGGTACAACGCGGTTGAGAATGCCATAATCGAAGGCTTCCTGGGCACTGATGCGTGTTCCGCGCAGCATGAGCTCCATCGCGCGGGTGGGACCAACCAGCCGTTGCAGGAACCAGGTAGAACCGCTATCGGGTACTAGCCCAATTTTGATGAAGGCTTGCAAAAAGGAAGCCGTATCAGCGGCGATGCGCAAATCGCACGCCAGCACCAGGCTCATGCCGGCACCTGCCGCCACGCCATTGACGGCTGCGATAATCGGTTTGGGCAATTCGCGCATTTGCAGAATGAGCGGGTTGTAGGTGTGGCGTAGGTGTGCGCCGTACGAAAAGCCACCCGCCGATGGATCGCGCTCTTTCACGCTCGCCAGGTCTTGCCCGGCGCAAAACCCACGCCCAGCCCCTGTCAAGATGATGGCACGCACGCTTTCATCGCGTTTGGCTTGCTTGAAGGCATCGCGCAGTTCGTGCAGCATCGTATCGGTGACGGCATTCAGTTTGTCGGGGCGATTGAGCGTAATGGTCAACACGCCCCCGTCTTGTTCGTACAGGATCGTTTCGTAAGCCATGTCAAGCCTCCTCTCCGAGGTCAATCTGTTTGCTTTGAGAATGTTGGGTGAGAGGGGGTCAGCGCCCTTTCCATTCGGGTTTGCGTTTTTCCAGGAAGGCAGCCACCCCTTCGTCCTTGTCTTCGGATGCAAAGAGCAGGTAGAAGTTATGGCGCTCGTATTGGAGCCCTTCCGCCAGCGTCATTTCGTAGGATTTGAGGATGGCCTCTTTGGCCAGTTGCAGGGCCAGCGGTGGTTTTTGGGCGATTTGGCGGGCAAGTTCCAGCGCTTTTTCCAAGTAGAGTTCGGTGGGCACGACATGGTTGACGAGCCCCCACTGGTGTGCTTCTTGCGCCGTCAGGCGACGGTCAGCGAGAATGACTTCCATGGCAATCGCTTTGCCCACGGCACGCGGCAGCCGTTGCGTTCCACCTGCACCGGGCATAATGCCCAGGTTGATTTCAGGCTGCCCAAACACGGCGCTCTCACTGGCGACAATCATGTCGCACGTCATGGCGAGCTCGTTCCCCCCGCCAAGACACCAGCCGCTCACAGCCGCAATCAAGGGTTTGGGGAAGGTGCGCACGGCTTCCCACTCCTTGAAGCGGTACGATTTGAGCATGTCCACGGGGTTTTTGCCTTGGAATTCGCCAATATCGGCACCAGCGGCAAATGCCCGTTCGTTCCCCGTCAAGACCACAACCACAATCTCGTCATCTTGGGCGAATTCGTTGAGCGCCTGTGCCAGTTCGCTCATCAGCGCTCGATTGAGTGCGTTCAGGCGCTTGGGGCGGTTGAGTCGAATCAGGCCGATTTTGGGTTCAGGGCGTTCGACGATGATGTTTTCGTACATGGTTAGCCTCCTTGCTCGACGGTTTCGACAACATCCACGGTAAAGACCGAGACCAGGTCTTTGGCAAACCCCATTAGGTCTTTGCCGGCTTCGGCGTTTTCGGGCGATTTGAGCGCGGCTTTGAGGCTTTCTTTGTCTTTGAACCACATTTCGAACATCAGATAGACTTGGGGTTCACCGAAGAGGTGGCGTGTCACTTTGCTGACCTCGATACGTGTGTAGCCTGGAACGCGCGCCATCAGGCGAGCGTGTACATTGAAGTAGTGGTCGTCGAAAGCGGCTTCGTCTTCAGGGGGGCGGTAAATAGCAACCAGTTTGTACATGTTGAGCCTCCTTGCTCGTTTGGTTGTTCCGATGGATGCCGCGGCGATTATAACCACCAGCCAACAGAGGGGCAATCATGGGCGTTGCATGTAGGACGAGAAAAAGGGGCGACCACACTGGTCGCCCCGGGTGGACACGCGGACACAAGGCCGTCAGGAGTAAATGGCGTGGCCTGTTTGTGGGTCGAAGAACTTGCACTCGTTGATTTCGACATCCAGTTCGATGGTTTCACCCACCGGATCATCGGCGGCAGCGTCCACCAATGCCAGGAAGGTATCGCCTTCGCTCATCTCGTAGTATTCGAACCCTTCGCCGAGAATCAGGCTCTGCACGTGCGCCCGCACTTTCGAGATTTTGAACCCCTTGCAGTAGTAGAGTTGCTTGTTGCCCAGGAGCTCTTTCAGATCAAGTTGGGCGCGGATGCGTTTCAAAGGTGTTTCCATTTTGACCGTCTTGGGCAGAAAAGCGGGGTGGTGAATATGCTCGGGGCGAATGCCCAGCACCACCTTTTTGTCGCGCCAGTCCCACAAATATTCGATGGCACGATCGGGGACGGGCATGCGGAATTGCCCACTGTCGGCGACGAGCCCCCCTTCGCCCTGACGGATGACGACGTCGAAGAAGTTCATCAAATGCGTCCCGATGAACCCGGCAACGAACCACGTTTTTGGGTGCGCGTAGAGTTCCTCGGTTCTGCCCACCTGTTCGATTTTCCCCTGGTGCATGATGGCCACGCGGTGCGCCAGGCGCGATGCCGTCGCCTGGTCATGTGTCACGTAGATGAATGTGGCACCAGTATCGGCATGGACTTTGAGCAGTTCGCGCTGAATTTGTACGCGCAAAGGTGGGTCGAGGTGCGCCATGGGTTCGTCGAACAGGAAGAGACGTGGTTCGCGGGTGAGCGCACGCGCCAATGCCACACGCTGCATTTGCCCCGCCGACAGTTGGGTGGGGCGACGGTCGAGGAGCTGGCCAATGCCCAAGTAATCGGCCACGTACTGCACGCGCCGTTGAATCTCATCTCTTGGAAGGCCGCGAAATTCCAGCCCCATGGCAATGTTTTCGTAGGCGGTGATGTGGGGCCAGAGCGCCAGCGACTCGAACACAAACGCAAGATTGCGGTCGCGTGGTGGAATGCGCGTTACGTCAACCCCATCGAACAAGACGGCGCCACTGTCGGGCTGTTCGAGCCCGGCAACGATGCGTAAGAGCGTCGTTTTGCCGGTCCCCGATGGCCCAAGCAACACCAGACGTTCGCCATCTTGAACGTCCAGATCGATGCCGCGCAGCACGTCCTGGCGGCCAAATTTTTTGGTGACGCCTTGGATTTGAACGCGTGTCATTGTGCTTACGAGTAAATTGCCTGCTCATCCGCCGGGTTGAAGAGTTTCATCTCATCGGCATCCACGACGAGTTCGACCGTTTCACCGGGCACGACATCCACACGGGCATCCACACGGGCCACGAATTGCTGGCCGTTGGCATCGAGATAGAGCAGTTCTTCGTTGCCCAGCAATTCCTTCACGTCCAGTTGGGCTTTGATGGGTTGCGCATTGATACCAGGCATGGCAAAGGCCTTGTGGTAGATGTGTTCGGGGCGAATCCCCAAAATGACTTCCTTGCCCAACCAGTCGCTCACTTCGCGGGCGATGTGTTCAGGCACACGCACACGGAAGCCGCCCGTATCCACGTACATTTCTCCTTTGGTGCCGGTCAGGGTGGCATCGAAGAAGTTCATCGCCGGGCTTCCGATGAAGCCAGCCACAAAGACGTTTTGGGGGTGGTTGTAGAGGTTCTGTGGCGTGTCCAGCTGTTGCAAGACCCCATCACGCATGACGGCGATACGGTCGGCCATGGTCATGGCTTCGACCTGGTCGTGCGTCACATAGATGAAGGTGGTTTGCAGGCGTTTGTGCAGGCGAATCAGTTCGGCGCGGGTTTGCACACGCAATTTGGCGTCTAGGTTCGAGAGCGGCTCGTCCATGAGGAAGACAGCCGGTTCGCGCACGATAGCACGCCCCAATGCGACACGCTGGCGCTGACCACCAGAGAGCGCTTTGGGTTTGCGGTCCAACAGGTGGTCGATCCCCAGAATGTGCGCGGCTTCTTTCACACGGCGGTCGATTTCGTCTTTGGGCATTTTGCGCAGTTTCAAACCAAAAGCCATGTTGTCGTACACGCTCATGTGCGGGTAGAGCGCATAGGACTGGAAGACCATGGCGATGTTGCGGTCTTTGGGTGGGATGTCGTTCACGATGCGGTCGCCAATCCAGATGTTGCCTTCGGTGACTTCTTCCAGGCCTGCCAGCATGCGCAGGGCGGTACTCTTCCCACAACCGGAGGGGCCAACCAAAACGAGGAATTCCTTGTCTTTCACTTCGAGGTGCAGGTCTTTGATGACGACGTTGTCGCCAAATGCTTTCCAGACGTGCTCGTAGGTCACGCTTGCCATGGTGCAAACTCCTTTCAAGTGAAATTTGTTGATGCTGTGCGGGCAGCTACAAGCGAGGCGTGAGTGGCACCTCGTTGCGCCGACACCGCGGGTTGGAGGAGACAGAACTTTTCGGTCGCAGGCGCGGTTGCGTGTGACCCACCACGCACCGCCGGGCACTCCCCTCTGCGGGCCATCCGGCCGTCACCGCTCTCGCTCCAACCCATGAGAAACGTCAACGCAGATGGGTCAAGCAAACGTGTGTGCCTTTCACCCCCTTTCGATGCCTTTGTTGGTTGGGCTTCATCTTACGCAATGCAGAGCCGTTTGTCTAGTAGCCATTTGTGCCGTTTTGTGCATGTCAACTTTCATGTGTGAAGGTTCGTTGCAGCATTCTGTGCCATATCGTTGGATCGAATTGTTCGACGACTTGAATGTTGGCGGGCGCCTGATGGGTGGTTTGTGGCACGGTAAGCCCACGCGCCAAGCCTTGCGTTTCGACGGCTACGCGGCACTGGTACGCCTGACGCACACCTTCGGGCTGCATGAGGACCGCAGCGGCAAGTGGGTCGGGTAGGGGCATGCCCGCATACCCCCATTCGGTGCGGCAGCGTGCCGCCAAGTCGCTGCTCATGGCGTGGACGAAGTGGGCGATGTGGCTTTGCCCCGCGAGCATAGCCTGCCAGGTGGGCCAGGGGATGGTGTGGGCAAGCGTGGCTTCCCAAGTGATGAGGGTGATGTTGGCGTCGCTTTTGAGGACGATTTTGGCGGCCTCGGCGTCTGCCCAGATGTTGAATTCGGCGACCGGGGTGACGTTCCCCTGAGCAGTGAGCGTTCCCCCCATGATGAAGAAGCGCCGCACAAGACGCGGCAGGTCTGGTTCCAGAAGGAACGCCAGCGCAATGTTCGTCAGTGGCCCCAAGGCAAGCACATCGAGGGTGCCGGGCGTGGCGCGTGCCGCTTCGACCAGCGCCATGGCGGCAGGCAGGGGAGCGTGGTTGGCGGGGGGGCTGCCAAAATGGTGGGCCACGCCCCCCAGCCCATCGTCCCCATGCACGATGTCGAACGTCGGGCGAGTGCCCATGAGCGGGCGTGTCGCCCCTCGATAGACGGGAATGGGCGCAGCGCCCGCGACATCGAGCACGATGGCGATGTTGCGCATGACGGCGTCAAGTGGGCAGTTGCCATCCACCCCACCAATGCCAATGATGGTGAGATCGGGCGCGCGGAGCAGCATGAGGAGGGCGATGGCATCGTCGATGCCGACGTCTGTGTCCACAAAAACAGGTCTCATGGGGTTTGCTCCTTGTGTGGTGTGGGGTGGCGGCGAATGGCATCCCACGCAGCTTCGACAATGCGTTCGACGTCCTCATCGTGGAGGGTGAGAAAGCCAGTGGCAAGGCGTTGCGCCAGCCCAGTGGCAACATGGAGGGTGAAGGCTTGAATGACGGACGGTGGCAACGGTTTCAGCAGGTTGGCGGCTTCTGCTTCTTCGAACGTGCGCCATACCGGTTCGTAGACGTGGCGTGTTTCGGCCTCGATGGTGGGGGTGTAGTAGGGCGAGCGGGTGTATTGCTCGATGAACGCCGATTCCAGCGGATGGTCCAGGTAGTAGCGTATGAGGACACCGAGTACATGGCGCACGCGCGTTTCGAGTGGCTGTGTAGGGTCGAAGGTGCGTTGCAATGTGTCGCCCAGGCGCTCTCCGATGTCGCGGTAGAGGGCGTTCATCACGTCGTCTTTGCTCTTGAAGTAGTGGTAGATGATGCCCGCGCTAACGCCTGCTTCGGCAGCGATTTTGGCCATGGATGTACCGTGGAACCCATGTTGTGAAACGAGTTTGAGCGTGGCCTGCAAAATCGCGTTGCGTTTGTCGCTCATGGTATCCCTCTGGTGAGTGAATGTTCATTCGATGATGGTGTGAGGGGGCCAAATTGTCAAGCAGGTGCGCAGGAACGTGGTGCGATGGGGGTTACAAGAGACGGGTGGACTGAATGGGCAGGCCGACCATCTCTTTGAAACGGTTGCACGTGGCAGGTGAATGCCCCGCATACTGATTGTTGAAGAAGCCATACACCGCCGAGACGGCACTCAGCCGTGCCTGGATACGTTCCAGCCACCAGCGCAGGCGGGGTGTCACGTCACGGCGTTCGCGGTCTTTTTGGGCGTAGCGGCCATGGCGGTCGATCCAGCGCAGGTAGAGGAAATCGGTGGTGGCAAGCACTTGCTTGGGCACACCTGCATAGTCGGCGGCGACCCACGCGATGCCATGCGCCCGCAGCAGGTGGATGGTGTCGCGCACGAACCAGCTGCGGTGGCGGAATTCCACGGCGTAGCGGTAGGTGGGGGGCAGTCCCACAAGTAGGCGCTCGAATGCGGACCAAAAGCGTGTACGGTCGAAGTCGGGTGGGAATTGGAGCAGGATGGGGCCCAGTTTATGCTGCAGGAGCGCCATACGTGCCAGAAACGTGTGGATCGCGGGGCGCACGTCTTCTGTGCGTGCCGCCAGCAAAATGTCGCGCGGCATTTTGGGGCAAAAGGTGAAATCATCGGGCGTCATGTCGAACCAGCGGCGCACGTGCGACGCGGCGGGGATACCGTAGAAGGTGGAATCCATTTCGACGGCGTTGAACTGACGACTGTACCACGCCAGAAAGTCGCGCGGCTTCAGGTCGGGTGGGTAGAAGACCCCCACCCAATCCTTGAACCCATAGCCCATGGTGCCCAGATACCAGCGCACGCCGTTGGCAACCTGTTCAGCCATGCAGAAACTCGTCCAACGCAACCATTTCGTCCCAGTTGTAGCCTACCTTGGCGTCCACTTTGAGCGGCACGCTGAGCGGATAGGCGTTGCTCATCAAATCGAGCACCAATATCGGCGCTTCTGCCAGCTCATCTTCGGGAATTTCGAAAAGCAGCTCGTCGTGGACTTGCAAAATCATGCGCGATTGCAGGCCCCGTTCGCGGAAGGCACGGTGGATGTCAATCATGGCCAGCTTGATGATGTCGGCTGCCGAGCCTTGAATGGGGTGGTTGCGAGCAGCACGCTCGGCGGCACGCAGCTGATTGGCGGGAACGTTGGCACCTATGCGGAATTCGGGGAAGTAGCGCCGCCGCCCCAGAATAGTTTCGGTGTAGCCCCGTTCGCGTGCGTCTTCGACAATCTGGTCGAGGAAGGCCGCGATGCTCGGGAAGCGTTCGAAATAGCGTTGCAGAAAGCGTTCCGCCTCTTCGCGCGAGAGCCCCGTTTCGGTCGCGAGCCGCCAGGCGCTCATGCCGTAGAGCAAGCCGAAGTTGACACGCTTGGCCAGGTTGCGCATCTCAGGCGTCACTTGCTCAGCGGGCACGCCAAACACAGCAGCGGCCGTGGCACGGTGAATGTCGCCATCTTCCAGGAAGGCACGGCGCAAGGCGTCATCGCCGCTCAGATGGGCGAGCACGCGCAGTTCGATTTGCGAATAGTCGGCGGAGAGCAGGACGTAGCCCGTTTCGGCGATGAAGGCCCGCCGAATGCGCCGCCCCATCTCGGTGCGGATGGGGATGTTTTGCAAATTGGGGTTGGATGAGCTCAGCCGCCCCGTTTCGGTGCCCGTCTGGTTGAAGTCGGTATGGATGCGCCCCGTGGCAGGGTTGACCATGCGCGGCAGTTGTTCGATGTAGGTGGAAAGCAGTTTGCTCAGATGGCGGTGTTCTAGAATCAAATCCACCACGGGATGGGCGCCACGCAGGTTTTCGAGGACACGCGCCGAGGTGGAATAGTGCCCACTTTTGGTTTTGCTGCTGGCACGCTTGTCCAGCCCCAGTTTCCCAAAGAGCACGTCGCTGAGTTGTTGGCTGCTGTTGATGTTGAATTCGTAGCCCACCAGGTCGTAAATCTCCTGTTCGATGGCGTCGAGCCGCTGGCGCAGCTCGTTTCGCAGGGCGGCCAATACGTCCACGTCCACCGCGACGCCCGTCAGTTCCATCGCCGCCAGCACAGGCACCAGTGGCATTTCGACGTTTGTGAACAGGTCCCACAACGCCATGTCGCGCAGATCGGCTTCGAGCAGGCGTGCTAGTCGCGTGGTCATGTCCACGTCGGCGCATGCGTAGGGGGCAACGTCTTCGACGGGCACATCTGCCATGGAGCGCTGGTCGCGTTTTTTGGCGCCGATGAGCGCTTCGATGGGCGTCATCTCGACGCCGAGACGGTCGAAGGCGAGCGCTTTCAGCCCGTAGGTGCGCCGCCCGGGGTTGATGAGCCAGGCGGCAATCATGGTGTCGAAGTCCACGTTGGTGATGTCGAACCCATGCCGCTGCAAGACGATGAGGTCGAATTTGGCGTTGTGTGCCCGCGCTGGAATGTGCTGTGCGGCGAGGAAGGGCCCAATCAGGGCGCGCACATCGTCCAGCGGGACGTTGTAGGTGTTGCCTTCCAGCCCACTGTGACCAATGGGGATGTAGAAACCTTCGCCTTCGCGCACGCTGAGCGCCAGCCCCACCAGGTTGGCGGTATGAGGGTCGAGGCTGTCGGTTTCGACGTCGAAGGTAATGAAGTCGGCGTCGCCAAGGCGTTGTGCCAGCGCGTGCAGGTCGCTCTGTTGGACGATGTGGTAATCCACAGGGCGGGCGGCTTCTTCGGTTTGCATGGGGGCGGTTTGCCCCGCGGGGGGGGGAATGCGCCCCACCAGGCTGTTGAATTCGAGTTCGCGGAAGAGCTCGAGCACGCGTTGGCGGTCGAAATCGCGGGTGCGGGCGGCATCGAGGTTGAGCGTGATGGGCACGTCGGTGCGAATGCGTACCAGCTCGCGGCTGAGGAAAGCGACGTCGCGCCCTCGACGCAAGGCGTTTTGCACTCGTGTGGGGGTGATGTCGTCCAGGTGGGCGTAGATGTTGTCGAGCGAGCCGTAGGTTTGCAGCAGTTTGCGGGCGGTTTTGTCGCCAATGCCACGCACACCGGGAATGTTGTCGCTTGGGTCGCCCACGAGGGCTTTATAATCCACCAACTGGTGCGGTTCCAGCCCGTAGCGTTCACGCACAGCGGCGACGTCGTAGCGGCGCACATCGGAGAAACGGCGGCCACTGGTGAGGACGATGGTGTGGTCATCGATGAGCTGGAAAGCGTCGGTATCGCCGGTGACGATGACCACGTCAAGCCCCTGTTCGACGGCCTGGCGGGCAAGGGTGCCAATCACGTCGTCGGCTTCATAGCCTTCGGCGGTGAAGATGGGAATGTCGAAGGCATCCACCAGCTGGTAGATGCGGTCGAATTGCACGGCGAGTTCGTCGGGTTGTTTGGCGCGATGCCCTTTGTACTCGTCGAATAGCTCGTGGCGGAAAGTGCGCCCCACATCGAACGCCACGGCGATGTAGTCGGGGTGTTCATTTTCCAGCACGTCGAGCAGCATGCTGGCAAAGCCGTAAACGGCATTGGTGAGTTCGCCCTTGCTCGTCGCGAGTGTGGGTGGCAAGGCGAAAAAGGCGCGGTATGCCAGCGAATGCCCATCGATGAGAACGATTTTGGGTCGGCTCATGGAGTGTTCGCCTCACTTGCTGTTGTCAACTGGACGGATGCGGATGGTGCGTCGGGTTGGTGGTTTGTCGTCGGCAATGGGAAGGGCGACACAGAAGGTCGCGCCCTTCCCTGGTTCGCTTTCCACCCAGATGCGTCCCCCGTGGGCTTCGACGATGGCGCGTGCCATGTAGAGCCCGAGCCCGGCACCTTCGGTGCGCGAGGCTTCCCCCTTTGCACGGTGGAAGCGCTGGAAGATGCGCCCTTGCTCATCGAGTGGGATGCCCGGCCCCTCGTCGCTGATGCAGAAGATGACTTCTCCCCGTTCGGTGTCGGTGTGGAGGCGTAGGCGCACAGTGGTGCCCTCGGGGGCGTATTTGACGGCGTTGGAAAGCAGGTTGTGCAGGACTTGCCGCAGACGGCCACTATCCGCCATGACGGGGGGCATGGCGTTGCTTTCGATCTGGATGTCGAAGTGATGTGTGAGGTGGGCACGGGCAAATTCGCCCAGCACGCGGGGCAAAAATTCGTCGAGCTGCACCGGCTCAAGGTGTAGTTTGAGTCCCCCGGCTTCCAGGCGAGCGGCGTCGAGCAGGTTGTCCACCAGACGGGTCAGGTGGTGGGCTTCGTCGAGGATGACGTGGAGCCCTTCACGCCAGGTGGCTTCGTCCCATTGCACGTCGTCGCGGAGCAGGGTTTCGGCGTAGCCGATGATGATAGCGAGCGGCGTTTTGAGTTCGTGCGAGATGCCGGCGATGAAAGCGCGTTGCGAGGCTTCGAGGGCGCGGCGTTCGCTCAGATCGTGAACGCTCGCCACCATACCGCGTCCTTGTGCCAGTGGGGTGTAGACCACGCTGACGTAGGGGCCCTGTCTGCCGTCGCAGCGAATGAGGTAGCCTTCCTGGCGCACAAGATCGTCATGGGGGGAAGGGGGCGGCAGGCGCACACCAGCTTCGTTTTCCAGCTGCAACACGTGGGTGAAAGGTTGCCCCACAACGCTCTCGAGCGTCCAGCCAGAGAGGCGTGCCAGGGCAGGGTTGATGAGTTCGACGCGCTTTTCGGCGTTGATGAGCGCCACACCATCGGCGCTGTTGGCGAGTACGGCTGCCAGGCGTTCGCGTTCCTGGACGAGTTGGCGCACCAGCATGGCGTTGCGAATGGCAATGGATGCCTGGTCGGCGAAGCCGGCGAGCAGGCGTTCTTCGTAGCGGGTGAAGGCGCGTTCGCTGGAACGAAAGGTAATGAGCACGCCAATGATTTCGCCGTCCACTTCCAAGGGCATGGCGATGATGTGTGTGAAGGGCAGTTGCTGGCGTCGGGCGATACGCAGCAGGGCACGTTGCAGGGCGGTCTGTCTCCACCAGGGTGTATCGTTCTGTTCGATGTGGTTGGGAATGCTGTTCAGCAACGGCTCGAATGCCCGTGCTGCATCGAGTGGCAGGCCGGTCGTGGCGACCACGCGCATGTTGCTACGAGGCAGACGCAGCGCCACGAACCCTGCATCCGCTTGCAGTAGCACAACGGCTTCTTCCAGCACGATGTGCAGGACGGAGCCCAAATCCAGGTTGCGGCTCAGCGCCCGTGAAAGTGCCAACAGATATTCGTGTGCGCCGAAGGGCACCAGATCGGTGCCGCTCGCGGATTCATCCTTCATAGGGTCTTCCTATTTCGTCCTCGAATGCGTCCCACCAGGCACGCACGTCGGCTTCGCGCACGTTGCCTTCGACGAGTCCGCGCAGAACGCGCAGGTTGAGTCGGTCTTCGGCCATGTCGTCATCTTTGGGGGTTTCCAGAATCATGGGGGCATTGCTGAAACGGGGGTCGTTGACGAGTTGTGCAAAGCCCCCCAGCCCAATTTCTCCCAGCCCGATGTGGGCGTGGCGGTCCAGTCGCGAGCCCAGCGTGCCTTTGCTATCGTTCAGATGAAAGACGACGAGGCGGTCGAGCCCGAGCAGGCGGTCGAAGGCATCGAAGGTTTGTTGATAGCCTTCGTCGGTAGTGAGGTCGTATCCCGCGGCAAAGGCATGGCAGGTGTCGAAGCAGTACACAATGCGGTCGCCGTAGCGCATCTGTTCGACAATGCGTGCCAGCTGCTCGAATTCGTGCCCCAGGTTGGTGCCCTGCCCGGCGGTGATTTCTAGCGCCACGGCGGTTTGGTAGTTGCCTTCATCGTACAGGCGGTCGAGCGATTGGGCGACTTTGGCCAGCCCTGCTTCCACACCCGAACCGGTGTGCGAACCGGGGTGTAGCACCAGCCAGGGGATGCCCAGGGTGTCGCAGCGTTCCATCTCGATGCGCAGCGCATCGAAACTCTTTTGCCAGACAGTTTCTTTGGGCGAGGCGATATTGATGAGATAGGAAGCGTGCGCCACCACAGGGTCGATGCCTGTTTGGGTGTGCAGGGTGTGGAAGCGTGTCACTTCCTTCGGTTTGAGTGGGGGTGCTTTCCACTGGCGGTTGTTTTTGGTGAAGAGCTGAATGGTTTCGCAACCAACGTCGCGTCCGCGTTCGAAGGCGGTGGCGACACCACCGCTGATGCTCATGTGTGCGCCAAACTTTGGCATGGGTCAAGCCTCCTCGATGACATGTTCGTCGCCAATCCAAAGCCCCATCAAGACACCATCCACATATTCGCCCCGCAATTTGTAGGCGCGGCGACGGCGGCCTTCTTCCACGAAGCCTTTGCGGCGGTAGAGGGCAATGGCACGTTCGTTGGTGGCAAAGACTTCTAGCTGAATTTTCTCGAATGCTTTGGTACGTGCCCATTCGATGGCAGCGTCGAGCATGGCGCCACCGAGCCCCACCCCCCGGTATCGAGGCGCCAACACGATGCCGAGCGTCGCCAGGTGGGCATCTTTACGCCCAAATTGCCCTGGCGAGAGGGAGAGTGTCCCCACAATACGCCCCTTGACGTCCGCCCCCATGAACAGGCGGCGTGGCGTGTTCAGTGCGGCGCGGATGAAGCGACGTTCTTCTTCGACGCTTCGGGGAAGAGTGTTCGCCTCGACGCCAATGAAGACCTCTTCGGTGGCAACGGCTTGCACCAGTCGCAAGACATCGGCAGCGTCGGCTTCGCGGATGGTGCGCAGCCGTGCGGTTTCGCCGGTTTTGAGTGTGATGAGGCGGGGAAACAGGTTCGTCGCCATAGCGTCGGGCCCTGTCTGCGCGATTTGGGTTTGGTTGGCAGGTGTATGATAGCAGGTGTAGAGTGCGTGGCAACCAACCCGAGGTGGGGGCAATCAGGTATGCTCGCACTACCTGACTACATCCCGGAAAAGGGGTATGTGCCAGGCCTCGTTGACTGACAAAACATTTCAAGCGTAGAGGACCTTGCATCGGAAGAAGTGGGGAGAATGACGGAGCGCCTATTGAGTTCGAGAAGCTTTGGCACGTTCTGGGCTTAGGTCGCAAAGCAACCACAAACGCTGAAGCAGAGGGTGGTGATAAAACAGGGCGCGTTTGACACAGCGCCAGCCGATCTTGAGGGAGCTGGCGCCTCGGAACCAGTGGGGGCCACCAGTCTGCGTTGCTACGACCTGGACACCTTGTGCCACGAGGGAGAAGGTGACGGCTGCCAGCACCAGTCCTAGCCGCTCCAAGGCCTGGGGGTCCTGCAGATAGCTGCTCTCGACACGGAAAGCGTTGGACTTGTCATCCAGGCACGAGGCTTCGATCTGTATGCGCTGGGCGTACGCCGCAAAGGTGGTCAGGCTGGTGGGCTCGTCACTGAGGATGTACCAAGGGTCTCGAGCGGAAAAGGGGAGCCCCACGGCGAGAGAATGGCCCCATCTCCTTTTGCGCCTCCAGGACAAGCAGAGGGCACGCTCTACCGAAGGCGTCAACGCTTCGACGAAGCACCAGTCATGGCGAGGGCGGTAGATGCGAGAGGAACGCTTGAGGCGCACGCACCAATGCCAGCCCTGGGCCTGCAGCCAGCGGATAAGGGCGTCGTCGACAAAACCCCGGTCGGCCAGCAGGAGCACCTCCAGATGGGGAGGCAGCATGGTAGCCACCTGTTCCAACATCTGCCGAGAGACCGCAAAGCGCACTCGAGTACGACGATGGGCCAGGATAGACCAGGCGAGGAGCAGCGCCCGTCCACGATAGGGAATGCTCACAGCAGAATTGGCCCCACAGGGTGGTGGTGTCCACGATCACCACCAGGCGTCCTTCCCAGTCGTCCAGAACCGAACGCACATAGGGCCGCCAAATCCGTGCCACATCGATGTGCTCACCTTGGAAGCACCGTGCTGGCCGCCTTTTGGGCGCGGCTCACGACGTAAGGGCCCAATCGGGCATCTGTACGCTGCCTTCCATGATCAGGCCGATCATCATCCACAGAAATGTCTTCAACTGGCGCACATCGCCCCAAACGTGGCAATGTGTCGAAAAGACTTTCCATAGGCTATCATAGAGGGATCATCGTCTGCTTCTCTTTCTGTTTTATGTTTTCTTCTGTTTGCCAGGGGCATATACGTTGATCGCTACACCCTCAAGTTTTGTTAGTCAATGAGGTCCAAATTATAAGGAGCAGGGCTTTTGCTCTTGTTGCCAGAGATCTGGGTAATCACCATTGTGCAGTTGTTGAGTTTCCGAACGCTCTCTATCTCAGGTCAGGGGGCCAAGGGAGTATCAGGGAAAACCATTAAGGGAAATTCCTGAATTGAAAATTGCCATTTTCTTCATAATAATGATAGCGCACCAAGCAGCCCAATACTCACATAAATTCAGAAAGGAGGCACAAGCGATGAAAGTATTGAAGTTACAACGTCTGGCCGTCAAGCAATCTGGAAAAGAAGTGGTTGCTGGAAGTTGGACTAGTAGCTGGTCTCAATGTTGCCGCGGTATAAAATAAAGTTTGCATGACTCAGAAATACACGGGCAGGCGTATCTGTCCGTGTATTTCTTTGTCAGAGGTGTGATTTACTCTTCTAATACAACTTCATTGAAGTTATCCGCTTCGAGATTGTGCGAAGTTCTGTGCGCGACGGATTGGGTAGTATCTATAAGGAGAAAAAGAAATGAGAGACGAACGTTGGGTAGACCGGTTTTGGTACGCATGGAGCAACAGCCTGTTTTACGAACCTGTTGATGTTCACTATCACCCTTCTTCTGGAAGCTTTATTGATTTGCTTGACCGTCAATCCAAAGAAAGGACATCTCGAGAAGGTATATGGTGGATGGTCAATTATTGGACTTTGGACAACTTTCCAAAATGAAAGCGGAACAAGGTGAGGGGGGAAGACAAAGAGAACAGAGCCACCGAGGGATGCAGGGTGGTGACGAGCGCTTGACCAAAGGACAAACGAGCCGCAAAAAGCCGTCAAGCGGCCTGTTTG
>WFOS01000026.1 GCA_015487975.1 Ardenticatena sp. | reverse complement strand
GGTGTTCCTGCATATGTGATGTGGCTCCAGGATGGGGCACATGTAGCCGAGGTGCACCTGAATGTGGCACCTGGACAAGAAGCATTCGGCCAGATGTTGTTCCGCTCGCTGATCGAGATCTTGTTGGAGCGAATTGGCAGTTCCGAACAGGTGCTGGATACTCGTTCTACCCCCCCTTCACTGAGTGATGTGCCGTCCCGACCTCAGGTCTGGCGCTCGAATGTTCGCGCCAACCAATTTGAGATTGCCAATCGCTGGCACATCTTGGCTGTTTGGTCGTTACCCAAAGGCCACTCCCCTCATTTTCTTGGTAAAGGCGGAGATGCCACAACTTGCCCAAGCAACCACGGCTGTATCAGCCGTTGGGTCTGGTGGCTGCAAGAGCCGCAAAGCAAACTAGGAATTCCAAAAGGATGGTGGGCGACGAATATCCACAATGGCTCAGCAAATCCTCGAAATTACTCCGCAACCGTGTGGTTTGATTGAACATTCCCTCACAGCCCCCCGCCGTCATGACGCTGCCCCTCAGACGGCGGGGGACTCCGTTTGTGTTCGAGAATCGACGCTATCGAATCTCTGGAAGGAATATCACGCATGAATACACCACGACAATGTACGATATTACTCCCTCATTCATTCCTCGCCAGCACGCTTGCAATACATGTTCAAACATCCTTGGCAATCGAAACGAACATCGCTTGCGTTGACACATGGTCTCGTACATCCAATACAAATGCGATTATCGTCACATGGCTGCCTGCCATCTTTCAGCATCCAATATCATTCTACGCCCGAGCTCGTTTACACACGTTCGTGCTCCTGACCACTTCGACTTGCGACGAAGCGATAGCAACTCGCCTCCATTGGCTTCCACGGCGTATTCTCTTGCCGATCACATTCGATACCGATACGCTCGATCGTCTCTTACAAGACGTATGCAGTGGAACCATTCGATTCCCCGACGTTTCTCATACCTTGTTCTCATCATCGGCTTACCCAGCACTTTCGGAAGAAGAACAGATCCTCATTGCGGCATTTGCATGGGAATACTCATTTGCAGACTGCGCGAATTTGTTGCATTTCAGTAACGGATGGATCGAACAAGCCATCAAGCGGCTATATCGAAAAACTGGCACGACCACGAAAACACAGCTAGTGGCCTTCACACTGGGGTGTGGATTGGTCCCTTTCGAGGTTTTGGGGCGTATACCTGCTAAAAATCAGCAACCAGAAGCGAAGATGCTGTCTCCATCATACTTGACGGAAGAAGAGAATGTCTTGTTGACACTCATCGTCGCTGGAAAAACGAACAGCGAGATTGCTCGATTGCTCGGCAAAAACATCCACACTGTCCGTCAGCACACGAGTGCATTGTACACGCGCCTAGGGGTTTCCTCTCGCCTTGGGGCAATCCGTTCTTTCTTTCTCACATCCCCAACGCCTTTTCCATCTTGCTACAACTGAAAAGCCCCGCGCGGAGCAACGCGGGGCTTTTTGTTGCACCCTCTATCCTTAGAAGTCCATCGGTGGCGTGCCGGCGGCTTCGGCCTTTTCTTTTTCGGGCAGGTCGGTCACCAGCGCTTCGGTGGTCAGAATCATCGCGCCGATGCTGGCCGCATTGAGCAAGGCCGAGCGGGTAACCTTGGCCGGGTCGATGATCCCCGCCTGCACCATGTCCACATATTCGCCCGTGAGCACGTTGAAGCCGATGTACGGGCTGTCCTTTTCGGCTTGTTGGCGGCGCACTTCGCCAACCACCACCGCACCATCCAAACCGGCGTTGGTCGCCAGCTGGCGGAGCGGTTCTTCGAGTGCACGGCGCACGATCTTCACACCCGTGGCTTCGTCACCATCCAAGCCCAGGTTGTCGTCGAGTACCTTCTGCGCCGTGAGCAGCGCCACACCACCACCCGGCACGATGCCTTCTTCCACAGCGGCGCGGGTCGCGCTCAGGGCGTCTTCCACGCGGTGCTTCTTTTCTTTCAACTCGGTTTCGGTGGCCGCACCAACGCGGATGATGGCGACACCACCGGCCAGTTTGGCCAGGCGTTCTTGCAGTTTTTCGCGGTCGTAGTCGCTGGTGGTCGTTTCGATCTGCGCCTTGATCTGGTTGATGCGGGCCTTGATGTCTTCGGGCTTGCCTTTGCCGTCCACGATGGTGGTCTCGTCCTTGGTGACGACCACCTTTTCAGCGCGGCCGAGGTCGGCGAGCGTAGCCGATTCGAGTTTGCGGCCCAGTTCTTCGCTGATGACGGTCCCGCCGGTGAGGATGGCGATGTCTTGCAGCATGGCCTTGCGGCGTTCACCGAAGCCAGGCGCCTTGACAGCCACGACGTTGAAGGTGCCGCGCAGTTTGTTGAGCACGAGCGTGGCCAGCGCTTCGCCATCCACGTCCTCGGCGATGATGAGCAGGTTGCGGTTGCCGCTCTGCAAGACCTTTTCGAGCACGGGGACAAGGTCTTGGGCGCTGGAAATCTTCTTGTCGTGAATCAGGATGTAGGGATTTTCGAGCACCGCTTCCATGCGGTCTGGATCGGTGATGAAGTAAGGGCTGATGTAGCCACGGTCGAACTGCATGCCCTCGACGTATTCGACTTCCATGTCGAGGCCGGTCTTGCTTTCTTCGACGGTGATGACCCCATCCTTGCCGACCTTTTCCATGACCTCGGCGAGGAGTTGGCCAATTTCAGCGTCGTTGGCGCTGATGGTGGCGACATGGGCGATGTCGTCGCGGCTTTCGACGTCGACGGCAATTTCGCGGATGTAGTCAGCGACGCGAGCGGCGGCCTGTTCAATGCCGCGCTTGAGCAGCATGGGGTTGGCGCCCGCGGCGACGTTCTTGAGGCCTTCGTTGACGATGGCTTGTGCCAGGACAGTGGCCGTGGTCGTGCCGTCACCAGCGACGTCGTTGGTCTTGGTGGCGGCTTCTTTGAGCATCTGGGCGCCCATGTTGGCGAAGGGCTCTTCGAGTTCGATTTCCTTGGCCACGGTCACCCCGTCGTGCGTGACGGTGGGGCCACCCCACTTCTTGTCGAGCGCGACGTTGCGGCCTTTGGGGCCGAGTGTCGTCTTGACGGCGTTCGCCAGCGTATCGACACCACGTTTCAGTTCACGGCGTGCTTCTTCGGAAAACTTGATTTGCTTGGCCAT
>WFOS01000025.1 GCA_015487975.1 Ardenticatena sp. | reverse complement strand
GTGGTTGTGGGCCGGGGGGTGGCGGTTGAATTTGCTGGCATGCCACACCCCCAACAAGCACCAGTAGCAGCATCACCAACCAGGAGCGCATCAATCCCCCTCGTAGACCACACCTTGGCGAGCGTCGATCGTCACAATTTGCCCATCTTGCAGAATTTTGGTGGCATCCTTCGCCCCCACTACAGCAGGCAAGCCCAGTTCGATCGCCAAAATGGCGCTATGTGTGTTCATCCCTTCCTGCTCGCTAATCAAACCTGCGGCGCGTTGCGCCACATCGATGAAAGA
This sequence comes from Ardenticatena sp., assembly GCA_015487975.1. Taxonomy (GTDB): domain Bacteria; phylum Chloroflexota; class Anaerolineae; order Ardenticatenales; family Ardenticatenaceae; genus Ardenticatena. The sequence continues at coordinate 54,763 of WFOS01000025.1, read as the reverse complement.
GCGATCGGTTTTACTCGTCACGATAATGTCAGACGCATCCACAAGCAGGTGGGGGTCAACAGGCGATTCGAGACGGCGCACACGCCCTGTCACCACCTGGTGGCCAATACCCTGTCCACGCACCAGTACGCGGCGAATGTACTGCACCTTCATCAAGTCGGTGCTGCCAGGCGGGCTTCCTGCGGTGCCGGCGGTCAGGACAACAACATCGCCTTCTTCGACAAAGCGCCCTTCCAGCGCGATATTGACGGCGTTGTTGATCATCTCGTCGGTGTTTTCGGTGCGCCGTGAGAGAAGCGGGTACACCCCCCAAAAGAGCACCAATTGGCGTTGCACATTCGGATTGGGGGTTGTCGCGACGATGATTTGCGGCGGGCGATACTTGGCCACCTGACGTGCCGTGCTCCCCGACATCGTGGGGGTGATGATAGCCGTTGCTCCCAGTTCCACCGCCGTACTGACGCTGGCATGCGCCACCGCCTCGGCAATCGCGTAGCGCCCTTTGTGCGTGGTATGCCCGTAGTAGCGGGATCCTTCGCCCAGCAACACCTGCTCGGTTTCACGAGCAATACGCGCCATCATTTCGACGGCTTGCACGGGGTATTTGCCTGCTGCGGTCTCCGCCGAGAGCATGACGGCGTCGGTGCCATCGAGAATCGCGTTGGCCACGTCGCTCGCTTCGGCACGTGTGGGGCGTGGATTGTGAATCATCGATTCGAGCATCTGCGTGGCGGTAATCACAGGTTTGCCGACACGGTTGCAGCGGCGAATGATATCTTTTTGCACAAGCGGCACCATTTCGCTGGATGTTTCGATAGCCAGGTCGCCACGCGCCACCATCACTCCATCGGCGGCTTCGATAATCGCGTCGAGGTTCTCCAATGCCTCGGGCTTCTCGATTTTGGCAATCACGGGTACAGGCCGCCCAAAGGGGCTGGACCGGCGGATGATCTCTTTGAGTTCGTAGACTTCATCCGCAGTGCGCACGAACGAAAGCGCGACCCAGTCCACCTGTTGTTCCAGCACGAAGAGTAAATCCCGGCGGTCTTTCTCGGTGATGGCAGAGATGTTGAGCGTGGTGCGCGGCAGGTTCAAGCCTTTGCGGCTCTTCAACGTGCCACCAATGACGACTTCCGCCGTGACGGTTTCTTCATCGCAATCGAGCACGCGCATTTCGAGCATGCCGTCGTCCAGCAAAATGCGATCACCAGGCTCAACAGCGCGTGGTAAATCTTTGTACTGCACCGGGATGACCGTGTGCGGGCTTTGCACACGCTCGGGGAAAGGCGTCAACACGACGGTTTCGCCTGGTTCGAGCGGCACCCCTTCATCGGGGAGCTGTCCAACGCGCAGTTTGGGGCCCTGCAAGTCGGCGAGAATGGCCACCGGTCGTCCGACATGCATCGCGGCGGCACGAATGCGGGCGATGTTTTCGGCATGGAGCGCGTGCGTCCCATGCGAAAAGTTGAGGCGGGCAACGTTCATGCCTGCGCGGATGAGCTCTTCCAGCACATGTGGCTCACGCGAGGCAGGACCAATTGTCGCCACGATTTTGGTCCGTCGCCAGGCGACTTGATGCGTTGTCTCTTCGCTCATATACACATCCTCACAAACTCATTTTTCGAGCGCACGGGGGTGAAAAAAAGCGATTGGCCGGTACCCACCGACCAATCGCCTGTTGGATTTGCGTGATTACGCTTCGTCGGCATCATCCAACACCGCAACGCCGGGCAATTCCTTCCCTTCCATAAATTCAAGCGATGCGCCCCCACCCGTTGAGACGTGGGTCATCTTGTCGCTCAACCCGGCCTTGCGCACGGCCGCCGCTGAATCGCCCCCCCCAACAACGGTCGTCGCCCCATCGAGCCGTGCCAACAACTCGGCAATGGCAAAGGTCCCTTTCGCAAAACGCTCGAACTCGAAGACACCCATGGGCCCATTCCAGAAGACGGTTTTCGCGGGGCGCAGAATGTCGCCGAAATGTTCGATGGTCTGAGGGCCAATGTCGAGAATCATTTTGTCGGCAGGCACAGCCTGTACATCCACCACCTGAGCGTCGGCATCGGGGGCAAAGCGATCCGCCACCACCGCATCCACAGGCAGATGGAGTTTGCCATCGTAGCGTTGTAAGAGCCCGCGAGCGGTTCCGACCGCTTCTTCTTCGACGAGCGAAGTGCCGGTTTCATAGCCCAGGGCTTCGAAGAAGGTGTTGGCCATGCCACCACCAATGAGGACCGCATCGGCCCGTTGCGCCAAGCGTTCGAGCACGCCGATTTTGTCGGAGATTTTGGCCCCCCCCAGGATGACCACATAAGGGCGTTCGGGGTGTTCGCGTACCTTTCCGAGGAATTCGAGCTCGCGTTCCATAAGGAATCCAGCCACGGCGGGCAGGTCGGGGCGCACCTGTTTGACGCCAGCCGTACTGGCATGCGCACGGTGAGCACTCCCAAACGCATCGTTGACATAGACATCGGCAAGTGCGGCCAGTTGACGCGCCAGTTCGGGATCGTTCTTCTTTTCGCCAGGCTCGAAGCGGGTGTTTTCCAGCAAAATCACATCACCGGGCTGCATCGCAGCCACTGCCGCTTCGACTTCTGGCCCCACCACAGCATCCAACTTTTTGACAGGGCGTCCCAGCAATTCAGCCAACCGTCGCGCCACAGGATCCATGCGAAACTGACCGCGGTTTTCGGGCTTGGGGCGTCCCAGGTGGCTCATCAAGATGACCTTGGCGTGATGGTCGAGCAGGTATTGGATGGTGGGAAGTGCCGCACGGATGCGCATATCGTCGGCAACTTGGCCATCTTCGAGCGGGACGTTGAAGTCCACACGCACGAGCACACGTTTGCCGTTCACATCGACATCGCGAATGGTTTTCTTACGCATTGCAGGCCTCCATTCATGCAATCTGTTGGGTTGGTCGTGGAGGCACGCCGCTGTGCCATCGGCGATTGTATCACGGGCAGCATCTCAGGCAAGCCCTGTGGACAAGTCAATGGTGCAAGGCAAGGGTAAGATTTTGCGTCTTCACGGCTTCTTGAAGGGTGCACACCAAACCCCGTGTGCCAAATCAACCCGATGAGGAGGGAATCCTAATGGATGCTTTGAAACGTCTTTCACCATACACACACTGGTTGCTCCGCATTGCGCTCGCGGCAGTCTTCCTCTACCACGGCTGGGGCAAAATCACCAATCCTGGTGGTGGAGCGATGATGGGCTTTCGTCGGCGCTCTGGCTTCTTGTTGGCTTGATGGAAGCAGGCGGTGGGCTGTTGATGCTCGTAGGCGGTTTTCTGTCGAATGACATCGTGACACGTGTCGGCGGGTTGCTGCTCATTCCTCCCATGGTAGGCGCCATTGCGAAGGTACATTGGGGACAATGGTCGTTCGTGCCTTCGGAAACGCACCCGATGGGTGGCATGGAGTTTCAAACGACGCTCTTGTTGCTCGCCATTTTCTTCGTACTGACTGGAAACAGTGTTGGGGCAAACGCCCACGAGTAGGCCCCAGAGCAATCCCCCTCACACCACGCCCAGCACCCCGCTGGTATCGCGGGGTGCTTTGTTTGAAGGCATGATACGTGGTGCAGGGTGGCAGCAAACACTTCCCGCCACGCAGTATGTGGCAGAATAGATCAATCACTCTTAATACCACATCACACCATCGGATCTCCATTCTTCCTCTGAACAGGCAATGAGTGCTTCGAGGGATGGAGTGTCTGCGAGCAATCTGCCTCAATCGAGGTGGGCGAGCGAGCGTGCTATGAGCGCTTACGGAGTGCTTACGCATCCGACGAATGACGTTTGACCGCTTGCAAGAGCAACGCACCGCCGACCGAGACGATCAGTGCGACGACAAGCCCACCGATGGTATCTCCAAGCGTAACCTTTCCCAAAAGCGCGCCAACGAAGAGTGCTGTTGCAAAGACGAGCACGAATCCTAGGCCATATCGATCGATGAATGCTTTCACACACATTCCTCCACTTCAACACGGTTGAGGTAAAAGCGAGTTACCAACGTCTAGAACGACACCGTGACGGATGGGATCTATGCACGACGCATTATGCCAAGAGAGAACGAAATGTCAAATACACTTGACAAAATGTCTGCTTTGCTTTACACTGGTAGCACGTCTGACAACCAGCAAGCGGAGTATAGGTATGGCCACAGTCATCGATGTACAACACCTCGTCAAAGAGTACCCCGGTGTGCGGGCAGTCGATGGCCTCAGTTTTCACGTCGAACGTGGGGAGATCTTTGGCTTACTGGGGCCCAATGGCGCAGGCAAAACCACAACGCTGAGCATCATCGAAGGCTTGCTCCCGCCGGATGCGGGCACCGTGCTCGTCTTCGGCATGGATGTGCGCTCCCAAGCATTCGCCATCAAACAACGTATTGGTGTTCAATTGCAAAGCACCAGCCTCATTCCTGATTTGACAGCGGTGGAACAAGTTTTGCTGTTTAGCGCCCTCTACGGGCATCGACGCAGCCGAACCGAGGCGTTGGCTTTACTCGAACGTGTCGAACTCGGGGCATTGGCACATCGGTTGCCAGAACACCTCAGTGGTGGGCAAAAACAACGTCTTGCGCTGGCGCTTGCCCTCGTCAACGACCCCGATATCGTTTTTCTCGATGAACCGACAGCAGGGCTCGATCCTCAATCACGTCATGCGCTGTGGGAGATCATCCGTCAACTGCAAACCGCTGGCTGCACTGTCGTTCTCACGACTCACTATATGGAAGAAGCCGAATCGCTCTGCCATCGCGTTGGTATTGTCGATCATGGTCGCTTGCTCGCCCTCGATACACCAGCAGCCCTTGTCAGCACATTCGGTGGGACATCCACCATCACGTGTCCGGCTGCAAAAGCAGATCCCTCGATCCACCACATGCCCGGCGTAGTGTCGGTACGAGAAGAGGGTGCATTTTTGCGCATTCAAACCAACGACCATAACGCCACCATCACAGCCCTCCTTCAACATGGCTACGATATCAACGACCTCCATGTCAAACACCCATCACTCGAAGATGTCTTCTTACACTTGACAGGAAAGGAGATTCGCGCATGAGTGTTACACCATCTCCCATCGAAATGCCCCGAACCGCACCCCGCAGCGCACACTGGCTCGCCATCTATGCTTTCGCACGCGCTATCCTCTGGGCGTCCATCCGCAACTGGCGTACGACATTGAGTTTCTTGCTCGCACCTCTCTTGATGCTGGTCGTCTTCCGCTATTTTGGGGGCGACTCCGAAATGGGGCAATACGATATGTTCACCTACCTCTTCCCTGGTATCGTTACCATGACTGTCATGTTCGCCGGGGTGCCACTTGCTACCCGTCTCGTCGTCTGGCGCGAGCAGGAAATTTTCCGCCGCCTTGCCTGCACCCCCCAACCCCTGGGGCGCCTGGTTGTCGCCATGATGTTTTCCTACCTCATCGTTGCCATATCACAGGCAGTGCTTATTCTTGCAGCAGGGCTCTTGCTCTTCGATGCTGGTGTTTCACCAACCGGTATTGCCCTTGCGTTCCCGTTCCTCCTGCTCGCCACGCTCTGTTTCATTGCCTATGGAAGCATGCTCGCGACATTCGTCAGCAAAGCCGAAAGTGCGACCACCATCTACACGTTCACACTGATGCCCATGGCCTTCATCGGTACACTCTTCATGCCACCTGACAATTTGCCCGACATCGTGCAACGTGTGGGGAAATGGCTCCCGACCTCGCTGGCTGCCGACCCCATCCGCGCCGCATTTTTGGACGGCACGCTTCCAGAACAGTGGGGATTGATGCTCGCAGGCCTCATCGGGTACACGCTCGTTTTTGCGCTCATCACGAGCCGCCGTTTTCGATGGCAATAACTCGCTCACAAAGCGGGCAGGTGGACTGCACCTGCCCGCTTCGATGGCTCCATCACGTCGCCACTTCACGCTTCTTCTTGCCGCCAACGCCACACCGCCATCACCATCGACGCCACAACAATCTCAATCCCGCCAAGCACCTGGCCGAGCCGCCATGCTCCCAGCCACATCGTCGCATCGCCACGCCAAAATCCCAGCACAACCTGTTGCATCCCAAATGCGATAAGCCATCCCCACGTTACAAAACCAGGCCGCGTCTGCAAACGCCAAAGCCCCCATACCCCCAACGCTGCGAGGGCATACCAGATGCTTCCTATCAACGCCACCGGTATACGCGGCAGACGCACCCCAGCGAGATCGGGCAAAACCATCCCCCCGTTCCATACCACGCCATACACCACAGGATGCACCAGCATGGCATACCACCCGACGCCCAACGCAACCGTAGCCCCCAATGCCAGCGCATCCGCCACACGCCACCGCTCCGCACGCTCGGCCGAGACCCACCAGGCCAGCAGGCCGCCCACCAATGCCCCTTGCATACTCCCAGGAACGCTATCAGGTCGTGCAAAGACCGCCCACGTGCCCCCAGCCGCGACAACAGCACCTAACCGTGCACCAAGGGCACTCCCCACAAGCACAGACGCTATCACACGCCGTATTCTTTCGAATGAAACCCCTACCTGCATTGCGCTGCCGGCAGCAACGAGCCCCCCCGCTCCTGCAGCCACCAACATCAGCCACACATACGCTGTCTCCACCGGACGCCCCTCACTCACTGTGGTTCTCTCTTTCAACACGATGGTATCTCGTTTCCCCACTATCGCAAGAGCCCTGCACGGCCTGCAAGCCACATTTGACGCTTATTTTCTCCACTTCTACACTTCACTCACGAATGCAACCCGAACGCAAAGCACAGCCCTTATGAACCGCGCCACATTTGCCCAACTCATCACCCACGTTCTCGACCGTCTGCCCAATGAATTTCGCGCAGCGCTCGAGAACGTCGAAATTGTGGTCGAACGGGAACCACACCCTCGCCTGCTGCGTCGCATGGGACTCGGGCCTGACGAAACATTGTTGGGGCTTTACGAAGGCATCCCTCTGACAGAGCGCGGGCACGGCTACACCTTCGTTCCGCCCGATACGATCACCCTCTTTCAGGGGCCAATCGAACGCGAAGCCAATGGCGACCCAGATGCCGTTGCCGAACTCGTAGAAGACGTTCTCCTGCACGAACTGGCACACTATTTTGGGTTCGATGAAGAACATATCCGGCGCATCGAAGCCGAGCGGGACCAAATCCGTCAACAACGTCATATTAAGGAGGCTCACCATGAAAGTACGTGATTTGATGGTTACCACCGTTGTGACCGTCGGGCCAGATGCCCCCGTTGGCGCCGTTGCTCGCCTGCTGCGTGATCGCGACTTCAGTGGCGTCCCCGTCGTCGATGCCAACAACATCGTCCTGGGCGTTGTTACCGAATACGACATCATCACCCGCCATGCTCGTCCGCACTACCCACGCTACATCCAGATCATGGATGCCCGTATCTACCTGGAAAACCCGCGCCACTACCACGAAGAGCTCCGGCGTGTGCTTGCCGTCACCGCCGAACAACTCATGACCAAGATACCGGCACGCATCGCCCCAGATGATGACCTGGAAACGGCCATTGGTGTCATGGTCGATACGCGCATCAACCCTCTGCCCATTGTGGACAGCGAAGGCCGTCTGGCCGGTATCCTGACCCTGCATGATTTGCTGCAAATTGTTGCAGAAGAAGAGGGATAACCTTTTGTCCTTTTCTTCACAAAATTGACCTTCTGCCAAGCCACAGTACAATGCACCCGTATTCCAAAAAACTGCCCATTCGACCAGTTGGCATGCGAGTAACGGTTTGATACACTCGTGCATGTCCACGTTCAATTTTCCTGTGAGGGGGTTGATTGCACCATGGAACCTTTTGTGCTTGCATCGCTTCAGGCGTTGCCCTCGCTTGGTGAAACGCTGGCTAGTGTGCTCGCTAGCAATGTGGTCCTAGGCCGTTTTCTTGCTGTGGCTGCCGCCGTTCTGTTGGTCGTCAGCCTCGCGACATTCTTGTTGATTGGGCTTGTTTTGTGGGTGCTCGGTGCCGAATTACCTGGTCTTAGCCCACTGTTTCATGCGCTCGGGCGTAAACGGCACGAAGCACCCTCTGTTCTCGATATCCTCGGTGAACGTGAAGTCAAAGCCATTCTGGCCGGTTGGGGCGCTTTGTGGGTACTTGCGTTGGCTCTCGGCTATGCATCAGGCGGGTTGCCGGGTATCGGTGGTGCCGCACAACCCGACCCCACGTTGCGTATGATCGCTCTGGCGCTCCTCTTGCTCACGGTCGTGGCAATTCTGGTGGGGCTCTTGCTCATCATGATTCTCTGGCTGAACGGCGTCTATGTGCCGCTGTTGAGCGATATATTCAACCTGCTTTCGCGCAAAGAGCCACGTGGCCCACGCTTGCAAGATATCATCGAAGCCAACAAAGTCATCGTTTCGATCATCAGTGGCTGGATTGTTCTGTGGCTTATCGTCGCTGGCGCACTCTGGTTCTACCCCTTGGGCGAAGCTACACCAACCGTTGCTTCCGCGCCGGCCTCGAACGAACCAAGCGTAAATGAAGCCCCTATCAGCAGTGCGCCGACTGCGGAAACACCCAGCGAACCACAACCGACACAAGCCCCAGCAGTCAATGTCAATGCGCCCTCGGCTATCATTGATTTGATGATAAATCAGGGGTGTGGTGGCTGCCATACAATGCAAGGTGTAGACGGCATGGCTGGCTCGATTGGCCCCGATTTGACACGTATCGGTAGTATTGCTGCCGAACGCATTGCTGCCCCCAACTACACGGGCGAAGCCACGACGCCAGAAGAGTACATTCGCGAGTCCATCATCAACCCGAAGGCTTACGTCGTCGATGGGTTTCCACCAGTGATGCCCGAAACATTCAAGGATTCACTTAGCCCAGAACAACTGGATGCCCTTGTCGAATTTTTAGCCAGCCTGAAATAACACGTTGCGGAGAGCCTGTCGCATGACCCAACAATTGGAAGCCACCCCCGTCCATGACGCGCCCCCTGTGGCGCGTCCGAATATCGGGGATTACTGGCGTCTTACGAAACCAACCATCGTTGTGCTGCTCCTGATTACTACCATCGGCGCGATGTTCATCGCGGCCGAGGGCGCGCCACCGCTCGACCTGCTGTTCTGGGTCTTCATTGGTGGCTCGCTAGCAGCTGGTGGCGCCAATGCCATCAACTCTTTCGTAGACCGCGATATCGACCCGTTGATGAGCCGTACCAGCCAGCGTCCTCTTCCACGCAATCGCGTGCCCCCTTTGCACGCGCTGCTCTTTGGCGTAGGGGCTGTGCTGCTCTCGGTATTGGTGTACGGCCTGTTCGTCAACTGGCTTTCAGCGGGATTGGCTCTGCTAGGTGCCATCTACTACGCCGGCATTTACACCGGCTACCTCAAACGTTCGACGCCACATAACATCGTGATCGGTGGCGGTGCAGGCGCAATTCCCCCGCTTGTGGGCTGGGCCGCTGTGCATGGCTCGCTTGACTTTTTGGCGTTCGTGCTCTTTGCCATCATCTTCTTCTGGACACCACCCCACACATGGGCGCTGACCCTGCTAGTGCAAAAAGATTATGAACGCGTTGGCGTGCCCATGTTCCCAGTGGTGTTTGGCGAGGATGAAACCCGCCGCCAAATGGTGCTCTACACGATTGTGTTGGTAGGCATCACGCTGCTCCCTGTAGCAACAGGCGACTTGAGCCTCTTCTACGGTGCTGCCGCGCTGCTTTTGGGCAGCGAATTCCTGCGCCAAGCTCTCATCCTCTGGCGCCGTCCCAGCAAAAGCCGCTCGAATCGACTCTATCGCTTCTCGAACAACTACCTGGCGCTTTTGTTCCTTGCTATGGTTCTCGATCGTATCTTTGCCACAGGAGGCTTCTTGCCATGAACCACCGTGTTGCCCTGATTACCGGTGCCACAGGGGGCGTTGGGCGCGTTGTCTCGGAAACCTTTGCTGCCCAGGGCTACCGACTTGCGCTGGTGGCTCGGCATGCGGATGCTGTCGAAGCATTGGCAGATTCGCTCGCAGTGCCAACACTTGCTCTCACCGCCGATGTCACTACTCCCGACGCAGCCACCGAAGTCGTACAAGCCACCAAAGCCGACTTTGGGCGGCTCGATGTGGTCGTCCACCTCGTTGGTGGCTACGCTGGTGGGCAAGCGCTCCCTGACATTTCACCAGAAACCTGGGAACGCATGCTGCGTCTCAACCTCACATCAGCCTTTCTCATTGCCCAAGCCGCGCTTCCCATCATGCGCGAACAAGATTTTGGGCGATTGCTCTTCGTCAGTAGTGTGCATGGGCATGCCCCTGGGAAACATGTGGCAGCCTATGCCGCTGCCAAAGGTGGGCTCGAAACACTGGTGCGTGCCATCGCGGCTGAAACCCGTGGCACTGGCATTACCGCCAACGCTGTGGCCCCTGCTGTGATCGATACACCAGCCAACCGCCGCGCCATGCCCAACGCCAACACAAGCGCCTGGGTAGCACCCGAACGTCTGGCGGCACTATTTGCGTTCCTGGCTTCCGAAGCGGCTGCCGACATCAATGGCGCGGTGATTCCCCTACCGGGACGTGGCTAGACCAAAGCGAGACTTTCACGCACGAAAAACGGCGGCGCTATGAACGCCGCCATTTTTTCCGCGCCTCAGCCATGATCACTCAGCAGTGAGAATCGTCACCGTCGTTCCACCTTCCGTTCCTTCCGCAAGCAGGATTTGATACGTCTTCCCCTCTTTTTCCACTTGGAACATGCCACCTTGTGCCCCCATCATCAGTCGCTGCGTGACGGTAAACCCTTGCTGCGGCAATGCTTCGTCATAAAACGCGGCTACATCATCCAACGTTGCTCCTGGCACATTGTACACGCGCGTGCCGGCAAATGCCGATTGCAAAGTTGCACCTTCAGGAAGCGGGACATCATCTTGCGGCAACGTCGCTGCTGCCGGTGGTTCGATGGTCAAACCGCTATTGACGGAAAGCACCTCGAAGAGCACTTCTTCGATCAAGCGTCCACTTTGCTCACCTTTGGAAACTGCATGTTCAATCGCGTAGACCGATTTGACGAGCAATCCATCATCAGTGGCATACGCATCTACGATGACACGCTCTGGCTGTATGTCGATGTCGGCCGTTGCGCCAAAGGCATCGAGGAACTGTTGCAAAAACCCCAACGTCGTTGGTTGCCCAAGAATCGCAGCATTCCATTCACTCCGATAATGCACCGTATCGAACCCATTGACGGTTTCACGCCCCTGCGCTTCCAGACTTCCAACCGATACCATCTGCAAAACATTCTGCAAATCTTCTTCGATCGTCGGTGCCTCTTGCTGGGCGATTTGCACCCATTGATCGCCGACACGCATCCACATGGTATCACCAACGTGAATGAGCTCGAGTTGCGGGGTCTCGTTTCCAGCCATCGCCCCCCCTAAACCAGCCAGCATCCCCTGCATCACGATACGGCGAGCAGGCGGTTCGCGGGTCACGTCCATCGTCCATTCCACCAAGACACCCTCGGGTGGTTCGATCGAGGGAACCGCATCCCCCTCGGCACGCACTCGCACCACATAATGCAAACGCGCATCCTGAATGGTACTTATGTCAACAGGAAGGTGAAACTCGGGCGACGCTTCTGCTGTTTCAGTTGGCGTTGCCGCTGGGAGGGGTGTTGCTGTTGGTTGTGAGGGTGCCTGGGGTGTGTTCGTCGGCGCAGGCATCGTGGCGGTTGCAGAGGGTTGGGACGGCTCCGTTGCCGATGGCTCGGCGGGTGCTTCACCAGATTCACCACCACATGCAGCCAACGACCAAACCAACACGATCAATGTGAGCATGTGCCATCGACGCATTGCACACCTCCTTACAGCTTTGGTTGGCAGGAAAAGGGCATTGGCTGTACGCCAGCGTGGCAAGACGAGTTGCAGGAAAAGCGTAGTCAGGAGGGGAGAAATGCAAAAGCCCCAACGCCATTGTCGGGGCAAATGCAAGGAGGAGAAAGTACGTGCTTACTGTACATCACCAGGCATACATCTTTCTTGACGCTTCACCTACGTTTGGCCTACGGTGACACCACAAGCGGCACATACGTGTGCCACGGCATCGCAACGGTATGGGTCTCAGCGATCACAACAGGTTCGCGGTCAGCGGTGGCATACAATGTTTCCCATGCCTGTGTCTGGGGCGTGGTCGTTGCCAATACATCATTGGCAAATGGAGCCGCGAGTGTCTGGTAAAGCAAGCGCACCTGAACATGGTAGAAGGAGTCGCCAGTGCCCGGCAGGCGGTAGACGACGGTATCTTGCCCACCGGTAAAATCAACGTCGTTCTGCGCCTTGCCATATACACCTATGTCAGACGGAACGGTGCTCTTGTCGAATCCCCGTGGCAACAAGCGATTGTCTTTGGCATACGAAGCCGCACGCAACAGGGTGTAGGTGATATCGCCATTGGCATCCTGCATGATGGATTCGTAGATCTGTACCTGCGAGGGATCGGTAATCACGGTGTAATGTGGCTCGAAGGTGGCGGGGTTCTGGTCAGCCGCATTGCCTGCGATGCGCCCATCTGGCAAAGGCGTGCCTGAGGCAAAGATTGGCGTTCCATGCGTGTCACTCACCACAACGTGCAGCCAGGCACGGCGGCTGGGGTAGCCACTGGGGAATTTGTGCCCTGCGAGATTCTGCACGGTCACCGTCAACACAACCGTATCGCTCACAAGCGCCGTATGCACGACAAGCCGCGCGGTCTGGCGCTGCAAAAAATTCACTGTTTCGGTCATCGTGCGCTCTATCTGATCGGTGCTGGCAGGTACGCCAAGCGTTTCGGCATGGTCGCGCAACATGCGCAGCATGAACACATTGGCGCCGGTGAAGGTATGGCGATGGAAGGGAGCACGCGGTGGCAAAGCGTTCGGGATCGAGGCAAGCGGAACTGCCCCTTCGGCAAGCGGCATGTGGCATGCTTGACACGATTGGTCGTCATCCCCGACTCCATCACCAAAAGCGCTCGCTTCCCATTCATCGTAGGTGCGCTGTTCGGGGAACTGATGGCCGGTCGGTGTCCCATCTGCCAACACGGTCTCGGTGGTCAGGTTGTGGCATGTTCCACAGAGGGCGGCATCCTCGATCTGCTTCCCCTGCACAGGGGTGAACCCCACCATCTGCTGCATCGGCATCGTCAAGACATCGTCGAATGGCCCGTAGAGCAAGCGATTGGGCGGCGTCGTACTGGTATCGATGACGAAGTTGCCTTCGCCAGGTGCATCGAAGGTGTCCGAGATGATTTGGTGGCAGAGCGTACACGAAACACCATCGAGCGCGGCTTCGTGCAAGGGGTGTGTCGGGTCGAGAAAGCCATTGCCCAACACCTCGACCGGCGTGCCCCACACGGTTGCTTGGGTAAACGCCATCGGTGCATGACATCGCGCACACGTCGCCTCGATCGTCGTGCTGAGTGAAGGTGTGCGGCTGACTTCGACACTCACACGTGCCTGCCAGAGCGGATCACGTGCCGAGTTGGCCATCATCGTCGCCCGCCAGTCGTCGGGAATGCCCACAGGGGTGCCACCAGCATCCACCAGGCCGTTATGGCAGGCTTCGCACGTCCCCGACCCAGCGAAGTCATCCGTCTCGAAGAAGGGCAACGCACCCCCCGTGGGATGCGCGGGCAGAGGGGATGGTGCGAAGAAAGCCACGCTCCCTACGCCTGCGAGCAAAAATGCGGCGACCACGCCAATCGCCGCACCCCATATTCGCCACATGGTTTCCTCCCTCGGCAAATGAGCGCCTATGCCTGTGAAGCCGGTGGCGCAAACGCACGCAACAATGCCAGCACTTCGGCATCGCTTGTCTGGTGAAAGTCTTGATAATACGCACCGACACCTCCCAAAAACACCCGCGGCGCACAAACCGCCACAGCATCATCAGCAAGCGCCGCCAGGTCGAAGAAAGTGTCGTAAGGGGCAACCGGCAACGCCAAAACGAGACGAGCGGGCTGCTCCTGTCGCACACTTTCGAGCGCCGCTCGCATGGTGCTCCCTGTGGCCACGCCATCATCGGTCACGACGACGGTGCGCCCCTGCCATGCACGATGCGGCAATACAGCCCGGTAGATTCGGTTGCGGCGTTCGATTTCTGCCAGCTGACGTTTGGCTTCTCGTTCGATGTAGTCAGGCGGCACATGCAAGGAGGCAAGTGCTTCTTCGTTGAGAATGAGATGCCCTCGCTCGGTCATAGCACCAATCGCGAGTTCGGGGTTGCCAGGCGCCCCCAATTTACGCGGCGTGATGAAGTCCAGCTCACCATCGAGGACACGGGCAATTTCGGCGGCCACCACCAGTCCCCCACGCGGAATGCCCACCACCACAGGCGGCTCCTTCACCAATGTGCGCAACGCTGCCGCCAGAAGCTGGCCGGCATGTCGGCGGTCGCGGAAGAAGCATTGATCGGGCTGCAAGACGTGGACGGCCATGGCTCCCCCTCCTCACACTCATCGGCGGCCAAATTCACGTTCCAGCTGCTCCACACTCAGCCGCACGACCGTCGGGCGACCATGGGCGCACGTGCGCGATAGGTCGGTTTGTTCCAGCTGACGGATGAGGTCCACCATTTCTTCGTGCGTCAAAGGATCACCCGCTTTGACGGCGCCACGGCAGGCCGCATACATCACCAGGCGCTCTTCCCAACTCAACCCACTGCGGTCGTGAATCGCGCCATCTATGACTTCGGCCAACGCCGCCGCCGGGTCGGGTTTGTGTTTGAGCACCTCGGGGATAGCACGCACCAAAACCGTCAAGCCACCAAATGGCTCGACGTCGAAGCCAAGGTGCAACAAGGCCTCGCGCTGCTCTTCGACCACAGCCATTTGCTGAGGCGTGAGTTCGATGGTGAGCGGTTGCAACAAGCGCTGTGAGGGGACGGCTTGTCGAGCGCGTTGCTTGCGCAGCCGCTCCAGCAAGACACGTTCATGCGCCGTATGCTGGTCGATCAGATAAAGCCCATCGGGGCCCTCGCAGATGATGTAGGTGAGCATCGTCTGCCCCAACACGCGCAGCGGGGGCAGTTTCGTACCCCCAACATCAGGTGGCGGTGTGGGCGTCGTTGGCGCAGGTGGTGGCGCGGATGGCACCCAGGTGGTGCGAGTCGGGTGACCTGTGGGCGGCGGCGGGGAAAAGAGCCGCACGCGCACATCGTTCTCGTCCAGCGGTTCAGGCGGGAGATGGGCAGGTGATGGCGATGCTTCGTCGGTATCGTCCAGGACCTCGATCGTGCGTGAAAACTGGTGGACGGGCGCTTCTTCCACCAGCAGGCGGCGTACCGCCCGTTGCACCACGCGGAACACCTCATCACTCCGCGCAAATTTGATTTCGAGTTTCTGGGGATGAACGTTGACATCAATCTGGTCGGGAGGCACCTGAATGTCGAGCACCACGAAGGGATGCCGCCCCGTGGGCACCACGCCCTGGTATGCCTGCGCAATCGCGGTCGTTAGCATGGGGCTGCGTACCACGCGCCCATTCACAAAGAAGATGATGTACTTGCGATTGGCACGGTGCAGGGCAGGCCCACCAATCGCGCCGAAAAGTCCAATCCCCGTTTCGGGGTCGGGTGGTTCTTCGAGCATGAGCATGTGCCGCGCCACATCCAGCCCATAAACGGCGAGCAAGGCATCTTTCAGGTCGCCGCTGCCCGCCGTTTGCAAGGTCGTGCGCCCATCTGCGATGAGCGTGAAGCGCCGTTCGGGGTACGCCAGCGCATAGTGCGAGACGATTTCGGCGATCAGGCTGGTTTCGGTGGCAACCGTGCGCAAGAATTTGCGCCGCGCAGGCACGTTGAAAAAGAGATCTTCGACCGTGATGATCGTGCCAGCGGGGGCCGCGGCTGTCCGCCGTGCAACCACTTTGCCCCCTTCGAGGCGCAGTTCCACACCAGCGGGCTGTTCACGCGGGCGGGTCAGCACCGTCACGCGACTCACCGCCGCAATGCTAGGCAAGGCTTCACCGCGAAAACCGAGCGTCTGAATAGCAAAGAGGTCATCGGCGTCGTACACTTTGCTGGTAGCATGATGCTGAAACGCCAGCTCGACTTCGTCGGCTGGAATCCCACAGCCGTTATCGGCCACGCGAATGAGGCTTTGCCCACCCTTGGCGATTTCCACGCGAATATCGGTTGCCCCCGCATCCAGCGCGTTTTCGACCAGTTCCTTCACCACGCTTGCGGGGCGCTCGACAACTTCACCAGCTGCGATTTTGTTGGCAACGTCTGGTGGCAAAATGTGAATGGGCATAGGCATCTCGACATGGTCATCCGTTCAATTTGTCCGAAGGCGGCAACAAGGCATCCATCGTGCGATCGAGCACATCCACGATTTTCCGCCTGAGCCGTTTCTTCAAATAACGCCGCGCATACCAGCTCTCGAACGCATCCTCGAATGCAGGCCCTTCGGTTTGCAACGCTTCGAATGCATGGAAGGCCAAGCCGATCCCCCATCCCATTGCGGGAAAGATGAACCACCACACGTCTGGCGAGAACATGACATTCAGAATCACCAAAAAAAGATTCACGCAGGCATAGACCAACACATGCTGCTTGAATTCCTGACGCCGCTCGGCAATGAATGCCTGGCGTGCGCGTGCCAGTTCCGCTGCTTTGCCAGTGGGGCGCATTGCACGCTCGGCAGCGAGCACGGCCTCTTCGCTCAGCCCAACTTCACGCGCCATCGCCAGCAGCTCATCGCGTGAAAAGCGTTCGCGGCGGTCGTCCAGTTCCACAGCTCGTTGCAAAATCGCGCGAACTTCTTCGGGGGTGTATTCGGGTTGCTCGCTCATCTGTCTGCTCCACTCGCTTGCCAAATTATGCCTTCGAGACACGTCGGCGTGCGGAAAAAGTTGACACATTTTCATCTTACCATATTCCCCACAAAGCGGGAAAGCCCCATAAAAATCTGCCCGCTATCGGCCAACAATCTGACAAATTCAAGTGGTCGCATATACTCATGGTGAATATGGTTGCAAGCCCTTGAACACAGGCAGGTGAACGATGACACGTCTTCTCCGCGAAGCCGATATCCACGCCCTCGTGGACATTCGCGATGCCTTGGATGTTGTCGAAGCGAGTTTCCTCGAACAAGCACGCGGCACGGGTATCAATCAACCGCGCCGACGTGTGCGCCAACCAAACGGCATTCTGCACCTGATGGGCGCAGCGCTGGTCGAACGCGGCTATTGGGGCTTCAAAGCATACACCACTACCCGCGAGGGGGTACGCTTCACCGTCAATCTCTACGATCTGACGAGCGGCGCGTTGCTCGCCATCATCGAAGCCGACCGTTTGGGACAGTTGCGCACAGGGGCGGCAAGTGGCGTTGCCACCAAATACTTGGCACGCCCCGACGCGAGCGTGCTGGCGCTCTTTGGGGCAGGCTATCAGGCTGAAACACAGTTGGAAGCCATCGCACAGGTACGCCATCTGCGCGAGGTGCGTCTGTTCAGCCGCACACCTGAACGGCGCGAAGCCTTTGCCACCCGCATGCGCGAGCGCCTCGGGATCGCTGTGCAAGCGGTTGCATCGCCCGAAGAGGCGCTCGATGGGGCCGACATCATCACAACCATCACGAATGCGCGTGAACCGCTGTTCGACGGGCGCTTGATTCCCGTCGGTGCCCACATCAACGCGGCGGGGTCGAACGCCGCCATCCGTGCCGAGCTCGATCACCACGCGATCCGCCGCGCTGATGCGATCTTCGTGGACGATGTGCCACAAGCCCGCTTCGAGTCGGGGGATCTGGTGCAGGCCTATCAGCGCAACGCCCTGGCCTGGGAACGTGTGCGCCCCCTGGCGGATGTCGTCGCTGGATTGACGCCAGGACGTACCACACCCGACGCCATCACGCTTTTCGAGTCACAGGGGATTGCGTTGTGGGATGTCGCCCTGGCAGCACTGGTCTACGAACGCGCCTGCGAGCAGAACGCCGGGCAGGAGGTGGCGTTTGGCGGCTAAACGCGCAAGAGCGTGGGGGCGCCGCTGGCCGGAAGCGTTGGTCTTGGGGCTTGCCACCTGGCTGCGGCTGATGTATGCCGTGGGAAGCCACCCTGTCGAGGATGAATATTTCGAGCTGCTGGCGCTGCGCGGCCTGACGACACACCTGCTTCCTACGTTTCCGAGCGGTCTCTTCCATCAACGTGGATTGGCAGCATGGTACACGCTGGCACCGTTGCGTTACACCTTTGGCGAACAGGTGGCGATTCTGCGAGCGGGGAACATTCTGCTCGCCCTGCTGATGCTATGGCTGGTGATGCGATGGGGAGAGCGCCATGGCAGCCGCCTCGTTGGCCTGAGCGCGGCGCTGGTACTCGCCCTGCATCCCGCGGCCATCGTCAATGTGCCACGGGTACGTTTCTACGGTCTGTTCATCCTGGCAACAGTGTTGGTAGGCTTGTTTGCCTGGCAAAGCGCACGTGTGCCACATCGCACAACACCCCACGTTGGACTGGTGGGAGCATTTGGGCTAGCCATCTTCGCCCACGAAGAGGCCATCCTGCTCTATCCACCGCTTCTGCTCGGCATGACCATCGTTGGCGGTTGGACCTACTGGCGAAGCCGTGCAGCGTGGTGGACACAAATTGCTTTGTGGGGGAGCATGCTCGCGCGTGGCGTTGTCGAACTGGCGGCAAATGCGCAGGCCGTCGCCCCCATTGGGATTGGGGGCACCGCCAAACCCTACATCGAACCACTGGCGGCTGTCGCCGAGAAGTGGAACGTGTACAGGCCATTCTACGTGCAGCCCCCCTACCTCTGGCTGACGATCCCGTTCGTACTCGCTAGCGTCCTAGCGCTCGTCCATCTGCGCCGCCGTATGTCCATCCTGCCGCTGGCATACCCCGCCCGCCTGATTGCCTTCCTGGCCCTCTTTCCCTTCTTCACCATCGCGTTTCTCGTCCTGCTGGCGGGTACATCCTGGCGCGAAGTGCGCTACATGCTCTTCGTGGACCCCTTCTGGGTACTCGCGGCCAGCCTGGGCATGTGGTGGGTGCTGAGCATGCTGCCGCGGCCACGCCTGCGCACGCTGATGTTCGGCGCGTGGGCACTCCTCATTGCTGCCACACTCTGGACGCCCGCCTGGAATGCCGCCCACACCACCGGAACGGACTGGCAACGTCCATTTCGCTTCGTCGCACAAATGCGCCAACCTGGTGATCGCATACTCACGCCACTGGTGCAGGTGTGTGCCTACACTTTCGGCACCTGCGACTACTACTTTCGTGAAGATGGGTTCGAGCCGTATGTCATCGAACGTGATGGCATGATCGTCGATCGATGGGTTGGCGCGCCGCTCATCCACACCCCCGACGAACTCGAAGCACTGCTCCGTGAAGGGGGGCGCTTCTGGTTGGTCGCCGATGGTCACCAAATCGGCACGCGCTATCGATTGCCGCTACAACGTCTGCTGGTGGAACAATTCACACTCCAACGCACCTTTCCCGACGGGCTGCGGGTTGCCCTCGCCGAAGGCTGGCGCGAACCTCCCGCGTACACCATCGCTCGTGAACCCGATATCGCCATTGGCACATTCACGTTGCGCCGCTTCGAGCGCACCGCCACCGAACACCCTGCCCCGTCTCCCTTGCAGATGCTGCTCTTTTGGGATTTTCCGCGCGACACCAGACCAGCCTGGCACACGTCCATCAAACTGGTGCGCAGTGATGGGCAAGAAGTGGCACACGCCGACAGCGCCCCCGCCCAGGGGCTGATTGCCACCAACGAACGCCCTCGTCTCCCTCTCCTGGACGCTAAAACCCTACCACTCGACGGCATCCCGCCAGGCTACTACCGGCTAGATGTGGTCGTGTACGATCCGCTCACGTTGGCACAGCATGGCGAACGCACAGCGTTCGAATGGCTCTGGATTGGGCAAGCACCTCCCACGCCGCCGATCCCGACCACGTACCGCTGGCAGGATGGGCTGGTATTGCTGGGCAGAGAGCCGCTTCCCACGCAGCTCTCTGCTGGTGAGACGCTCTCTGTGCAGCTCTACTGGGGGGCGGACGCTCCACCCTCGCGTGATTGGACGGTTTCGGTACAATTGTTGGATACCGCAGGCAATTTGGTGGCGCAAAATGACCATCCACCATTGAACGGCTTTCATCCCACATCGCGGTGGTTGCCCGAAGCAACCCGCCTGGTGGACACGTACACGCTGCCGCTTCCCCCCGACACGCCACCAGGCGAGTACACAATGGTTGTGCTCTGGTACGACAACACGACGTTCGAGCGCCTACCGACGAACAGAGGCGAGGAGATGGTGGTCATCGGGACCGTATCGGTCGAGGAGCGAGATTCACACTAACATGAGGAGAAGCCATGCCGAACGAGCACGATTGGTTCGAAGAAAGCTATCGTCAGGCGGGCGGCGACCCGTCGCGCGTGCCGTGGAACCGCTCCGGGGCACACGAGCGCCTGCGTGAATGGCTGGCACGTGAACAGATAGATGGTTCCGGCAAGCGTGCGCTCGTCGTCGGGTGCGGCATGGGGCGCGACGCCGAGGCGCTGGCCGCGCACGGGTTCGATGTGGTGGCGTTCGACCGTTCGCCAACGGCGATTGCCTGGTGCCGCGAGCAATTTGCCGATTCATCG
This sequence comes from Ardenticatena sp., assembly GCA_015487975.1. Classification (GTDB taxonomy): domain Bacteria; phylum Chloroflexota; class Anaerolineae; order Ardenticatenales; family Ardenticatenaceae; genus Ardenticatena. Next base: position 34,161 of record WFOS01000025.1, on the reverse strand, counting down.
GTGCACTACATCGAAGCCGATTTGTTCGATCCACCAGCCACCTGGCGGTTGGCGTTCGACTTCGTGCTCGAAGTTTTTACGCTTCAAGCGCTTCCTGCCGATATCCGCGCCGAGGCACGTGCGCGCATTGCCGAGTTCGTGGCACCAGGGGGGACGTTGCTCGTCATCACATTCGGGCGGCAGCCAGAAACGAAAGTCGAAGGCCCTCCCTGGCCACTCACACGGGATGAGGTGGAAGCGTTTGGCGAACATGGGTTGCAGATCGTGCGTTTCGAGGATTTTCGCACACCCCACCCCGAATGGGAACGCCTACGCTGGTTCCGCGTGGTGTTGAAACGGCCCGAGTTGCCGATGGCGGGGGCGTAGGGCCCCCGCCCGCTCACATTCAGCGCACGATGAAGGGCAAGAAGGTATACCTCATCGAGGGGAGTGCCGCCCAATCGACGTAGCGGTTGGCATTGTTTGCCTTGCCGACAACCTGCCACATCTCGGTTACATTTTGCAAGTTGAGCACCCAGAGGCTGTAATCGACACCAGCATCCCCACCCAGAAAATCCCCTGGGCCACGGCGGCTGAACACGACGAACGTGCCATCGGGCGATACCGCTAGATCGCGCAAAGGATACCCCACCACTGCCACCAATTGCGGATCTCGATTCAGATTGAGAGCCGTCAGCTGATAGGACTGCCCATCGCTGAAATTGTAGAGATAGAGGTCGTATCCATCGGTGAAGATGATGCCAGAGCCATCCGGCAGCCAATCGAGGTCCCAGATATTGGCGATGGCATTCGTCAGCAGCGTTCCGCTCGTACCCCCTTCGTTGATTCGATAGAGCCCCGCGCCCGTTCCAGCAGGCACGGAATAGGCCAGTTTGGTTGCATCCTGAGGGTTCCAGGCAAATTCACCGATTCCGGCCACCCCGCTCACCTGGAACGGCCCTTGTGAATCGAGCGTGCCGTTGGGATCGACAGCCACAGGGGTACTATCCAAAAGGAAGCCAACTTTGCTGCCATCCGGCCGCCACGTGGGTGCACTGGCTTCGTATTGGAGACACGCTGTCGAGTCGGTGAAATCGAGCGTGCCCACATTCACGGTCTGGTTCGCCTGCACATCGACGGTCGTCCCAACCCGCGTGATGCTGGTGCAATTCTTGTCACCGATGCCATCGCCATTGGTATCGAGCAAACCACCCCAAATGAAGGTGATGTATTGTCCACCACCCAGATCGGCGACGTTGTCGATGGTGAAAGAGGCGGTTTGTCCATAGCTGCCAAGCGGTACGCTCACCGGCGCTTCCGCACCTTGCACATAGACCAGGAACGAGGTCACGTTCTTCAATTCGAAGAAGGCATGCCGTACCTGGCCGGTTACGCGCCCACGTCCGTATCCTCCCGATTGGATCTCCGCGATACCTGGCCCATTGGTGAGCCGTTTCACAGCGCCGGTCGATGTATTCAGGGCATAGAGGTCGGATTTGTAATTGGAGGTGCCATACTCGTGCGTGCTGGCAAAGACGAGCTCGGTACTGTTTGGTTTCCATTGGAGGCCATAGAAGGTTGCTGCTGATGCATTTGGCGCCGTCGCCGGTACCTGCCAAACAGTCCGTTGACCGCTTCCATCTGCATTGGCCACACGCAGAGCCGGACGGCCATTGGCGACCGAGGAAAAGGCAATCTGCCCCTGCAAGGAGGGGTATGTCCACGCTCCATCGAGCGCGAGAGAAACGTTGTCGAGATAGGCTTCATATTCCAAATTGGTTCCCAATTCGAAGACCAAGTAGACCGGCTTTTTGGCATCGCGAGCGGCTTGGAGTGCATCGATCTCGCTGCTGGTGAGGGTGTATTGATACGAGCGCCACCCCGTATCACCAGAGACATTGCTTTCGACGACCCAACTCCCGATGAGCGTATCGCTGACGAGCGCAACAGCAAGCGCACCAACCGGGTTGAGCGTGTTGGGTGTGGTCAAGCGGTAGTCGAACGAAAGCGTGGCTGCATTCGTCTGGGTTGGCAAGAAGAGTTGCTGATAGGCCTGGATCGTGCTGAGCCCCCCCAGGGCATAGAGGCGCAAATAGTTGCCAGTTGGGCCGCCACTTTGCACTTCGACCCACCCACTGCCCTGCACGACGAGTTGCCCCCAATCGTCGCGGCCGCCATCGAGCGTTCCATTGCGCACGAATTCACGGCCAGTGAAACTTTCGCTAACCCGAGCAATGTGCGCCCGCCCCGACACAGGGCTTTCGGCACGTAGGTCGTTCATGCGACCAAACGCCAATGGTATGACCAAGAGCATCCAGAGGACGAAAACGGCACGCCGTTGGTGTTGAAAGGCATACACGGCACTTGCTCCTTCTCACGCTCTGCAACATCGATACCCATCGTGGCCTGGCAGCGTCGATGCTGCCAGGCCACACCATGCCCACGCTTAGCGCGTAATGAAGGGAAGATAGACGTTCGTCATTGCCTGTATGGTCATTGGAGACCAAAAGCCCCCACTCACTGTGTACGCACCGCCTGCCAGCGTGCCAGCATCGGGCTGGCCGATCGTCCCCTCGAGCGTGTAGCTGCCGCCGCTGCTACGACCACCGCCACCATCGAGGGTCCACCACGAGAGGTCGAAGCCACCGCCAGTTTGTGCCAGAGCCAACGCCGGGAGCAGCAGCACGACCAGGAGCAGGAGCCAAGCACCTTGCTTCTTCCAGCGCATCACTGCTCCTCCTGTCGACGCCGTACAAGCACCACCAACCCCAAGAATCCAAGAAGCACCCAGGGTGCCATTCCCGATGTGCGTGCCCAGCCACGCCCACGTTCCAATGCGTCCAGGCGTGCTTCGAGTGCAGCGTTCTGTGCTTCGAGCTGGGCGACACGTGCCGCCAGTTCCTGGTTCTGTTGGTAGAGCCCTTGAATGGCAGCCAGTGCCACACCGTCGGCATCCACGGTTGCGATGCTCGTATCCGAAGTACCGAGCTCGAACGCGGCGTAGAAATCTTGTGCCGTCGGCCCCATATGGCGCACATCGTCATCTTCGACCTTGTACTTCCAGGTCGTGATGGGCAGCTGCGCCACCTTTTCCAAGACGGCCTGCGGGTCTACGGCTTGGAAGTCCTCCTTGGCATTACGATCGGAAGCGTTGACCCATGTCCCGCCGAGCGTCAGATGGGCGCCTGTCGACGTGCTGATGAAGACCCCACTACCGATAGTGGGGGTGAAATTACTCGTCGAGCGGCCAAACCAGACACCCCCATTGGCACGGACGATGAAGGTGTTTTGTGCAGGGGAATTGATATCGGCCCCCGTGCTATCCCCCCAGACGAAAGCGCCAGCGTGATTGGCATTTGCACGATGCCCAGCAGCAAAAGTCGAATTCGCCATAGCGCTATTTAGGCTTCCCCCTGGGATCGTCGCATAAGTGCCCCATGCCCTGTTGTAATATCCACCACCAACAAATGCATGTTGACCTGCTTGGTTCCCTTCACCACCGGCAACCGTGCCATAATCAGCATACACTTGGTTGAAACATGGTGTACCGCTATAAAGATCACAATACTTGTATGAACCCCCACCACCAATGGTCGCGCCCATAACAAGGGGGGCTACATCCCCAAGTCCGCCCACAATGTTCACTGTCCCCGATACCGGAGTGAGCGACAAAGCGACCGTATCACTAACGATGACGAACAACGGGACTTCATCGAGCGTTCCAATAGCACTGGTATAGGGAGATGTACCAGCATTCCCGCCAATTTTCCAATAGCGATCATCCGTGTAGTTCGTGTCCAGGCTCAACGTCACGTCACCGCTCGTACCACCGCCAGTGAGACCCGTGCCGGCCGTCACGCCTGTGATGTCGCCACCGCTGTCAGCGTCGGCAGCACATGCCCACTCGGAGCCATTCCACTTAGCAATCTGCCCATTGGCACATCCCTGTGGCAGACGATAGGAGGTCGCGAGGCTAAAAACGCCACCACTCAACGTCAATCCCGTTCCGGGACTGTACGTCGTATCGTTGTCCACACCGTCGGCAAAGCCAGCCGGAACACCCGTCAATCCACTCCACGGGGCACTCGTGCTGTACAACGCATATGGGACGGCGCTCAGCGGCTGCCGCGGCGTCAACGATGTATAGCTCCCCGTGCTCGACCCAGGGCGCACGGCAATCTCCAACCAACGAGCGTTCCCATCGAAGGCGTTGGCACCAAAATCGAGCTGCACGGTGAAGAGCCCGTCGCTCACACTGACGTTATCGAGTGTGACAGCACTCCCCACGACGTTCCCATCAGTTGCCGCATCGTAGAGTGTGAATTGAAAATCATACGTCCCATCGGCCGGCGAGCCATTGTCGGTCAAACGCCCCTGGTAGGTAAAAGCGGTACCGAGCGCCGCCTGGGCACCCTCGGCCTGCTCTGGGGCTGGCCCCTGCGCCAATGAAAGTCCTGTCATCAACCCCAGCAACAACACGACACTCGATGCAAGAGCGACAAACCAAAGTCGTCGTTTGGACATTTTTCTCCCCTCCTTTCTTGCTCGCCATTTTCGACACTTCTACGATACTCGTCCCCTATCTCAAAATTATCTCACCACGAAAATAAAGACGTAAAAGGTGGTGCTCATTTTCGAGAGCGTGGCGAGGCATGACGACGCGCGGGTGCGACCATGACAGGAGTACCACGATACGAGGGGAGATGACAACGAGCATGCGAAAACATTCCTTGCAAAAAAAAGCGCCGTTTTGTCAGACAAGTCGCTTCCCGTACACTCTTTTCCCCTGATGCACGTGACTCGGAGTAGAAGAAACAGCGCAACGAAAAAGGAAGAGAGGTATGCGTCCACGTCTGATAGGAGGAATGTTCATCGTGTCGCTGGTCGTGCTGCTGGCAGTGGTGAGTGTCCCACTCGTTGTGCGCTCCCGCCACGCCTCGGCAGAAGAACGCATCAAGGTATTCGCTCCCAAAGATGTCTTCACAGCGGCGCAAGAGGGCGTCTGGCTCTGGCACGACTATGGCAGGTTTGGGCTCTACCGTGTGAATAGGTCTACGCTGGCACACCTACCGCCGGACATACGACAGCGCGTGCGCATTCTCGACGATGCGCCACCATTGCACTTTGCCACCGGCGACCTCAACCCACGCGCTCCCTTGCAAGCGATCCCTGCGATTCAGCGCACGCCATCTCCCGAAGGGCCTACACTCTATCTCGTTCAATTCGTTGGGCCTATCAAGGATGAATGGCTCGACTTGTTGAACGCGATGGGCGCAACGCCCGTCCACTACGTGGCACAATATGGCTACATCGTGTGGGCAGACGCGAACGTCCGCGCCCGGCTCGAGCGTCTTGCGCGTGATGGCGACATCATCCAGTTCGCTATGCCTCATCAGCCTGCTCTCAAAGTAGGTCGCTCGCTACTCGATCGGCTGGCAGAGACGCCAACCGACGAGACCGTCGTCACCGTTACCGTGCAGGTCTATGCCCATGAGCAAAAACATGTCTCGCAAAAGCGCATCGAAGCGTTGGCCATTCGTCGTCGTGCTGAGTGGACACCGGTGTTGCAGTATGAAAATGCCGTCTTCGATGTTGCGCTGCGTGATGTCCCCACCATCGCCGCGCTCCCCGATGTCATATGGGTGGGGGAACGTCTTCCTCGCGAGCGCATGGATGAAGTGCAAGGGCAACTCCTCGCCGGCAACATCGATGCCTCAGGCACTGCTCCTAGCGGTCCCGGCTACCTTGCTTGGCTCGACAGCCTGGGGTTCAGCCAAAATCCTGCCGACTACCCCATCGTGGACATCGTGGACGATGGCATCGGGGATGGAACGCTCGACACAGGCGATCCAACATTGCACCAATTCGGGCAATCTGGGCTTCCCTCACGGGTGGCGTACATCGCCAACTGTACCAGCGCAAGCGACGGCAGTGGGCCCGACGGGCATGGGCATCTCAACGCGAGTATCGCGTTTGGGTATGACACACGCACCGGTTTCCCCTACCAAGATCCCAACGGCTTTCAGCGCGGGCTGGGCATCAATCCTTACGGGCGGCTTGCCAGTACGCGCGTGTTCAGCGGCACCTCGTTCGATCTGAGCAACTGCGGCAACAGCGATATGGGGCTTATCAAGCAGATTCAAGAGAACGGCGCACGTATCAGCAGCAACTCGTGGGGCTGTGCAGCGTGTGCCAACACCTACGACGAAGCATCACAAGCTTTCGATGCCGGCACACGTGACGCCGACCCCACCGAACCCGGCAATCAGGAGATACTCTTCATCTTTGCTGCAGGAAACAGCGGCCCCAATAGTGGTACGGTAGGAACACCAGGCAATGCCAAAAACGTGCTCACGGTGGGGGCAAGCGAAAACGTGCGCCCTGGCGACGAAGATGGTGAGTGGTGGGATGGATGCTACACCCCCCCTACCCAAGCCGACAATGCCATGGACATCGCCACTTTTTCCAGCCGCGGCCCTGCACCCGGCAACCGCGCCAAGCCCGAAGTGGTCGCCCCCGGGACCCACGTCCAAGGCACAGCGAGCACCGCCCCAGGCTATACCGGTGCAGGTGTATGCGACCCTTACCGCCCCAGCGGACAGACCATCTTTGCGGCGTCGTCTGGCACCAGCCATTCGACACCAGCAGTTGCAGGCATGGCATCGCTGACTTACTACTGGTTGCAAAAGGTCTATACCATCACGACACCCAGCCCGGCCCTGCTCAAAGCCTACATCATGGCACATACGACCTATCTCACAGGCACGGATGCCAACGACACACTTCCCAGCCCCAACCAGGGCTACGGAATGCCCACCATGCGCATGGCCTTCGACGAAACGCCACGGCTCCTCGTCAACCAAAGCGTGGTGTTCGATGAGACTGGCGAAACATGGACGTGGTACGGGAGCGTGGCCGACCCCACCAAACCAGTGGTGATTGTGCTCAACTACACCGACGCTCCAGGGGCGGTAGGTACAAGTCCGCAGGTCAACGACCTGGACCTGGAAGTCACAATCGCTGGCACGCTCTATCGCGGCAACATCTTCGACGGGCAGTGGAGCATCCCTGGTGGCACGCCCGATACGGCCAACAACTACGAAGTCATTCGGTTGCCAGCAGGAACCAGTGGTGCGTTGCGTATTACCGTTCTCGCCACCAATATCGCCGGTGATGGCGTGCCCAACGTTGGCGATGCCACCGACCAGGATTTTGCACTGGTCTGCTACAACTGTTCTCAATCGCCCAGTTTCTTCCTGGATGCCACACCAACCACAGCACGCATTTGCACGCCGCAAAACGCCACGTTCGGCATCACAGCCACGCCGGTTCTGGGGTATTCACAGCCCATCTCGCTGAGCACCACGGGACACCCCAGTGGGACACTGGCGTTTTTCATGCCCAACCCCATCACGCCGCCCGCCACAAGCACGCTGACCATCAGCGATACCGCCAATGCCGCGTTTGGTTCGTACACCATCCACATTGCCGGTATCGCCCCAACCAGCACGCATACCACCACCGTGCAACTGGATCTCTTCACCGCGCCACCTGCTCCCCCTACACTCCTCAGCCCAGCCAACGGAGCCGCTGGCGTGAGCATCGAACCAACGCTGATGTGGAGCAGTGGGGCGCAAGCCGATAATCATCGCCTCGAAGTCGCCACCGACACCACCTTTTCGGCACTTGTCTACACCGCCACACTCGCCGCAGGTGAGCAAAGCCATACCATAACCACACGCTTGCAAACATCCACCACCTACTTCTGGCGCGTCCGAAGCGTCAACCCTTGTGGAGAAAGTGCATTCTCCGAAGTGTTCCAGTTCACCACGCGCCCCACACCACCCATCTTACTCGTGGATGACGACGACAACGATCCCGATGTGCAGGCGTTCTACACGACAACGTTGGAAGCATTGGGCATGCGGTTCGACGTGTGGGATACGGCACAATCGGGCAACGAGCCCACCTTCGACGACCTTGCGCCATATACGCTTGTGCTCTGGTTCAGCGGCGATGGATTCAACACCGCTGGTCCCAGCGCGGAGAGCGAAAACAGCCTGGCATCATGGCTGGAAAGCGGCAATCGGTGCCTCTTCATCAGCAGCCAGGATTACTATTGGGCACGCCAGTTGACACCCTTCATGAAAACCTATCTCGGTATCGATGGCATCGGGAACGATGTGCAGTACACACGTGTAAGTGGACAAGGGACGTTGTTCGGTGCGCTGGGCCCCTACACATTGGACTATGACGCTATTGGCGCGTACAATTGGAGTGACACGATCACACCCACGCTGGGTACTCAGGCGGTCTACACAGCCACAGAAGGCATTGCCGCCGTCATGCATGAAACCGAGACCTCCAAAACGATGTATTGGGGCTTCTCATTCGAGGCACTTCCCACCCAGACCGACCGCATCGCGAACATGGCAACCGTGCTTGGCTGGTGCGACGCCCTACGGCCATACCGCACCTTCATCCCCCTCTCTCAACGCTGAACACATCCAAGTAAGCAGGGAGGCGCAACCGAAACAGACCAGGAGGCACATATGCGACGCACGTTCATCGTTTTTTCGCTGATAGGGAGCCTGTTCATCATCACCCTGTTACTGTTGGGGCAACATGCTATGGCGGCACCCGTGGCACAGGCGACCGCCACACCAACGTTCCGACCAACGCGCACGCCAATTCCAACAACGCCGACGGCCACGCCCTCCGACGCCATCCCCCTCACCACAACCGAAGAAACCGATGTCACCCTCGCACCCGCCGCACCTGCGGCCATCACCGAAACAACCCCACCGTCCAACACAACCGTCATCACAGCAAGCGAACGTCTCACGCCTGCCACTGCTTTCACCCTATCCCCAGTCATTCCATTGACAGAAACTGTAGAAACAGCCACCGAACGCACCTTGACAGTGCAGGGGATGGGCGAAGTACAAGCCAGCCCAGACCTGGCAACCATCACGTTGGGCGTCGTCACGTTGAACACCAGTGCTGCCGATGCCGTGGACGAAAACAATGCGGTCATGACCAACGTGTTGGAGGCACTTTTGGATGCGGGGATTGCTGAGGAAGACATCCGCACTGTCGAATTCGGCATCTATCCGGAAGAGCAGCCAGTAGAAGGCGCTGCGCTCGACCGTGAAAGCGAAGCTCCGACGCCGCAAATTCGCTATCGTGTGGTCAACCGTGTGGCGGTTGTGGTACGCGAGATCGAGCGTGTTGGCGAAGTGCTCGACGCCGCACTCGACGCCGGCGCCAATACCGTGGGGGGGATCTCGTTCGGTGTGAGCAACGCCAAAGCGTTGGAACGCCAGGCACGTGCCGCCGCCATGCAAGATGCCTACCAGCGAGCCAGCGATCTGGCCACGCTCGCCAATGTGGAACTCGTGGGCGTACTCACCATTCGCGAGCAAAGCGCGGGGCGCCCCATCCTCGTCGAACAGGCGGCATTTGCCGAAACCCGTCGCGTGCCGATCCAAAGTGGGCAACTCTCGTTCACCTATGGCGTCGAAGTCATCTTCCTCATTCGCTAACAGCATCCGATACACACCAACGCCCCCGTTCTGGGGGCGTTGGTGTTATGTGCAGGTGCAGAGCCAGAGAAGTTATGACAACTCCGCTGGGTCACCGAACGAAATGCCCAGCCCACGTGCCACACGCACGAGCGTTCCATCCACTGGCACCAGCTTTTGCCGCCCAATCACGTCATGCAATGGCACCGTGCGAATATCGTTGCAACGCAAGACCACCACAACCCCAAACGCCTCACGCGCCAGGCAGTGCACCGCCTCAGCGCCATACTGCGTTGCCAAAATACGGTCGAAGGCGCTGGGCGACCCGCCACGTTGAATGTGGCCTAGCACAACGGCACGCGCCTCGAACCCGCACTGCTCGATAATCCGATGCGCCAGCCAGTCGGCAATACCCCCCAACCGTTTTTGTCCTCCGATTTCGTGGTACATGGGCGCCCCATCCGCCAGGCGTGCTCCCTCAGCCACAACCACCAACGCATATCGTGCATCGCGCGCCCAGCGGGCTTTCAGCGCCGCACAAATCGGTTCAATGGCAAAGGGGATTTCGGGAATGAGAATGACATGCGCCCCGCCAGCAATCCCGGCATGGAGCGCAATCCAGCCAGCGTTGCGCCCCATCACTTCCAAAATCATCACTCGGCGGTGGCTGCGTGCCGTGGTGCGTAATCGGTCGAGCGCATCGGTCGCGACATCGAGTGCCGAATCGAAGCCAAACGTCAATTCAGTGCCCACGAGGTCGTTGTCGATCGTCTTGGGGACGCCCACCAGCGGAATTCCCGCCTCGAACAATTGGGCAGCAATCGTCATCGTGCCATCGCCGCCAATCGCCACAATGGCGTCTATGCCAAAGCGTGCCATCTGCGTGCGAATGCGATTCTTCGCCCAGTCGGTCACGACGGCACGACCATCTTTCACCACGTACAACCGCGGGTCGGCCTTGTTGACCGTCCCCAAAATCGTGCCTCCCAGCGGCAAAATGTCGCTTACCGCGTGCGGATCAAGCGGCATCAAACCATCATCGCGGTCGGAGAGAATGCCATCCAATCCGTCACGAATGCCAACGACATCCCAGCCATACTTGAGCACGGCTGTGCGCGTCACTGCCCGAATGACAGCGTTCAAGCCGGGTGCATCACCACCACCAGTAAAAACCGCAATCTTGCGAATCATGCCCCACCTCACTCCGTTTGAAAACAAAAAGCCCCTTCGCGGGAAGAAGGGGCTTCATCGCACGCTCCCGGCTGTCAAACGAAGGTACTCTGTTGCTCAAAGCCTTCCGTCTCTTCGTTTCCAATCCAGCGGAAAAAGACGACCGACAGAATGATGAGATAGACAATCCCTGCTGGGATCCACATAACGACGCCCCCCATTTGCTGGTCGAGCAAAGGAGACCACCCCCAGAGTCGTACAGGTTGATTGGCATAGGCCGCATACAACGGTGCTTCGGCAAAGACCAAGACAGCACCAAGGAGTGTAGGGGGCAACTTCTGCACGAAGATATATGCGATTTTCAAAAACGGTGTTTGCAGCTGGTAGCGTGGCCCCATAATCGGCCACCAGGAGATGAGCCCAGATGCAAGGAACGTAAGATGTTGCAATTCATGCGCCGTATAATTCGTCAGCGACAACTCGTAGAGGCGTGGAATATGCCATCCCATGAAAACGAGATTGAACAACACTGTTGCAATGATCGGTTGTGTGAACAAACGCATTCCCCAATGTACAGGGCGCAGCCGGAATAACGGTGCCAGCATCCACTCAGGAAGTCCCAACAATACCAAAATGGGAACAGGGATGATCATCAACAGATGCTGCACCATGTGCACTGTAAACGAATACAGTTCACCGATGGTATCGATCGGCGACAGGATCGTGAAGAGGGTCAACCCCACGGCGCTCAAAAAGGCAGCCTGTTGCCCACGTGTCAACCGATAATCAGGATGCTGCCACGCTAAGCGTCGTGCCGCAGCATAGTAGAACGCCACGGCAAGAACAGCCGCAGCGATAGGAACCGGCTCGAAACGCCAATCAGTTAGCCAAATCGTCCAGGGAAGCGAGAGTTCTTGCATCGTTCCTCACACCGCTTCTAGAACAACCTAGAACAACAGCACGAACGTCGTCGAGAGAAGCAAGGCAAACAAAATCCCAATCGAGAACATGACCGTGAAGATACGACTATCGAACTTGAGGTGCATGTAATACCCCACCACGAAGAGCGCCTTGCCGACAGCAAAAGCAAGCAGCAAAAAGTCGGTCAACGCCTGGCTCAAATTGAAGGTCGTGACAAACCAATTCGACGTAACAGTCAATTCCAGCACTGTCAGAATGGCAAGCACGATACCAATCAGCCAATAATTTGGGTGGGCTCCATGTTTGCTCGTTTCAGTCGCCGAGTGTTTTGCCATGTGCCGCTCCTTACCACTTGATCAGGTACACGATAGGGAACAAGAAGACCCACACCAGGTCGACGAAGTGCCAATACAACCCCATAATGTCCACCGGGACATCGTTTTGCGGGCCAAAGGTATCACCGAACGACTTGATGAAGACAACGAGCAACCACAAAATACCAAAGGTCACGTGTGCCCCGTGGAAACCCGTGAGCAGATAGAACGTCATGCCAAAGAGGTTGCTCGTCAGTGTCAAGCCTTCGTGCATCAATTCACGATACTCGAAGATCTGCACGCCGATGAAGAACGACCCCATCAAAATCGTGGCCAATAACCAGAGTTGCATCTGGCGCTTGTCGCCACGGCGGGTCGCGTCCACGGCCAGCACCATCGAAAGACTACTCGTCAACAACACGAAGGTGTTGAACGCCGTCAGCGGAATATTCAACACTTCGTGCGTAGGCCCTTCTTGTGGACGTCCCGAATAGATGATAAACGTAATGATCAACGACATGAAGAAGACGCACTCAGACGCCAAGAACACCCAGAAACCCAACTTGCGGTGGTCCAGGCCGAGTGTGGTGTGATGTTCCATCTGTGTATGTGCACTCATAGCCAAACTCCACGCATTTCTCGTTTCGATGGGGTGGGAACATCACCTGTTTCCACCCCATGGCTCGATCAGTACCCTTTTTCTTGAATCCAACCAAGCACACCAATCACCCACGTCAAGACACCCAACACCGTCATCACGTAGGTGTAGATCATACCGGCGGCGATGAGCACGACACCCAGCCCCACGACCAACGGCCAGAACGAAGGCGGCGGCAGGTGGATATGCTCATCCTTCACCAGGCGGGCCTTCACTTCTTCGGGTGTCAAGACACGGTTGAGCTTCACGTCCCACAGCGGACGGCGGCTGGTAATGGGCGGCAACCCATCGAAGTTATGCGCCGGGGGTGGCGAAGCCGTCGCCCATTCCAGCGTCCACCCTTCCCACGGGTTGTCACCCGCTTCGGGGCCATTGCGCAGGCTGTGGAAGAAATTGATGAAGAAGATGATCATCCCTGCACCAATCATGTACGCCCCGACGGTCGAAACGAAGTTCCAGAAATCCCATCCCAAACCGGCGCCATACGTCGCGATACGGCGGGGCATGCCATCCAGTCCCAGGATGTGCATCGGGAAGAAGGTCAGGTTGAAGCCCACGAAAACCAACAGCCAGTTCCAGAAGCCCAGGCGCTCATCCATCATACGTCCCGTCATCTTGGGGAACCAGTAGTATGCCGCGCCCAGGATGGACATGAATGCCCCACCAAAGAGCACATAGTGGAAGTGCGCCACGACGAAGTAGGAGTCGGTCAACTGCCAATCAACTGGAACGGTCGCCAGGAAAATCCCCGTCAACCCACCGATGAGGAACATGGCCACGAAACTAATCGCAAAGAGCATGGGGGTGCGCAACCGTAGTGAACCACCCCACATGGTCCCCACCCAGTTGAAGATCTTGATGGCAGTGGGCACCGCAATGATCATACTCGCGGCCCCGAACGATGCTGCGACTACTGGGGGCATACCGACGGCAAACATATGGTGCGCCCACACCGTAAACCCAATGAACCCGATCGCCACGGTGGCATACACGACAGCAGCATATCCGAAGATGGGCTTTCGCGAAAAGACCGGAATCATCTCCGATATCAACCCGAAGGAAGGCAAAATCATAATGTACACTTCGGGGTGCCCGAAGAACCAGAAGAGGTGTTGCCAGAGCAACGGTGTTCCCCCCATCTCCGGCGAATAGAAGCCCGTCCCAAAGTTGCGGTCGAAGAAGAGGAAAATCGTGGCAACCGTCAGGCTCGGGAAGGCAAAGAGGATCAAGAACGCCGTGACCAGCGTGGTCCAGACGAAGATTGGCATGCGATTGAGTGTCATGCCGGGTGCACGCATATTGAGAATGGTCACGACGAAGTTGATCGAACCAGTAATCGAGGCAATACCTGTCACCGTCAAGCCCAAAATCCAGAAGTCCATGCCTCGCGTGGGCGAAAAGGTATCGTCAGTCAATGGTGCATAGGCAAACCACCCTGCATCCGGTGCTCCCCCGCTCAGGAAGCTGAGATAGAGCAAAATTCCCCCAAAGAAGAAGAGCCAGAACCCGAGCATGTTGAGGCGGGGGAAGGCCATATCGCGTGCCCCAATCATCAGGGGCACAAAGTAGTTCCCGAAGCCGGTCAAAATCGGCATGACGACGAGGAAGACCATCGTCGTCCCGTGCATCGTAAGCACTTCGTTGTAGGTTTGCGGGTGGATGAAGCGCAGTTCCGGCCCAGCCAGCTGAGTACGAATCATCAAGGCTTCGATCCCACCAAAGAGGAAGAAGACAATCGAAGCCAAAATGTAGAGGATCCCTACTTTCTTGTGGTCTACCGTCGTTGCCCATTCGACAACGGTATCCCACCACGTTGCCAGCGTACTTGGACGGGCAATTGGTTCAGTACGTGTTGCCATAACTCTCCCCCTGCAGTTACTTCAGGCTCAACAAATAGGCCGTCAGCGCTTCGACTTCATCTGCACTCAGCGGAATGTTCTTCATCGTCTGCCACATGATATTGCCAGGCTTGACCAAATCGGAATTTTGTACCCACAAACCAACATTCGACGATGTCTGTGGCAAGACGGCAGCGACTGTGTTACGGCTGGCAAAGTGTGTCAAGTCGGGGCCAACACGTCCAGCAGCGTTCGTACCGTAGATCGTATGGCACCCAGCACACCCCCTAGCCAAGAAGAGTTGCGCACCACGCTGTGCCAATTCCGTTGACGGTTCCACCGCAGGCTTGCGTTGCGATTCGATCCACGCTTCCCATTCCTCTTGCGGCAAGGCGTAGACCTTGAAGCGCATACCAGCATGCTGCACACCACACAATTCCGCACATTGGGCATAATATTCGCCCGGCTCATCCGCCTGGAACCACGTCGTGTTCACCTGGCCGGGAATGACATCGGTCTTCCCGTTGAGACGTGGCACCCAGAAGCTGTGAATCACGTTGTCCGAGTAGAGGTTGAATTTGACCGGCACACCTACTGGAATGTAGAGCTCGTTACCAGTGCGCACGGGCTCGCTACTTCCTTCGCGGGTGTAGCCTGGGTACTCGAACTCCCACCACCATTGTTTGCCATAGACGTTGACTTCCATAGCCTCGGCTGGTGTAGCTGCCAATGCCCCCATTGTCTGCCAAAAAATGACGAAAATGAAAAGGAGCACCACAGCCGTCCCCACCGTCCAGGTGATTTCCAAGGCATTGTTGCCATGAATCTGCTTGGGCGTCTGGTCCGTCCCATCTCCACGCGCCCGATACCGTACAACCACGAACAAAATCAACGACCAGATGACAACGGCCACACCAACCGCCACCGCCAGCTCGATATTGAACAAGCGTGCAATCAACGCCGCCTGTTCCGAAGCCGGATCGAGAAACCAAGGAGGCTCGGAGGCTAGTACCCGAGCTGGCACCAAGACAGATGCTACCAGCACACTCAACAAAGCGCCGGCAACACGCATCCTTCGTCGTGCAATTTGCCACATGTCGTCCTTCTCCCCTCAGGAAGTTTTGCTGTTCTCGCCTGCTCGATCGTGTGCAAAAGAAAAATAGGCACGTCTTGCCAGATCGAACAAGCCCTCATCCGATTTGGCTTCGATCGGAAAAAGAATACCTACGACTTCAACCACTTGACAAAGCGATCCAGGATGGTATACGCACCCAATAGTGCCATCAAGATCAACGTCACAATCAGGCTGGCGTACCAAGGATCGAGCAACAATTCGAGCGACATCGCCCTCTGCCTCCTTAGTCTTAGTGTTCTTCACCACCGTTTGGCGATTCCATGCGAATTGCCAGTTGGGTGAGACCGATCGTAAAAATGAGGCCGAAAATAGCCCAAAAGATGAGCAGGGCAAAGAAATCGAAATTCCCTTGCATAGACACGTCTCCCTTTCGTCATTTTCTTGGGATACTCTCTGGGTGTACGTCTGGTGACGGGTTCCCATGTTACAAGCAGTTGCCAAAGGCGTCAAATTCAGTCCGTGCATTTTATCACAAAATCATGGTGATATTCATTAGGCCGCATGCAGGCGTGCGCGTGCTTCTTCAATCTGCATACGTACCGCCTCCCGCCCAGTGCTCCCCACGGCTTGTTTGGCGTCGACCGCCCGTTCGACGTCGAACACGGCTGACAAATCCGCATCCAGTGCGGGGTGAATACGGGCATACACGTCGCGTGGCAACTCGCGCAAAGGGAGGCCACGTGCTTCGGCTTCGGCAACGGCACGCCCCACCAGGTGGTGCGCCTGGCGGAATGGGATCCCCTGCCGCACAAGATAATCGGCGAGGTCGGTTGCGAGCATGGCGTCGTCCAGGGCAGCACGCATACGTGCTGGTTGGGGGTGCATGGTTTCAATCACACCAGCCATGACAGGGAGCAGGGCGTGCAGCGTCTCCAACGTGTCGAACAATGGCTCTTTGTCTTCCTGCAAATCCTTGTTGTAGGTCGAAGGCAATCCTTTCAACACGACCAACACCGTTATGAGATTGCCAATCAGCCGTCCACTTTTACCGCGAGCGAGTTCCAGAGCGTCGGGGTTGGCTTTCTGCGGCATCAAACTGGATCCCGTGGTGTAGCGCGGGTCGAGCGTCACGAAGCCAAATTCACGTGTGGTGTAGATGATGATGTCTTCGGCAAGGCGGCTCAGATGGACGCCCAGCAGCGCCGTCGCCGCCAGCACTTCGACAATGAAATCGCGGTCGCTGACGGCATCCAGGCTGTTGGGTGAAACCGCGTCGAAGCCAAGCACGTCGGCCAGAAACGCACGATCGACCCCCAGACTGTGCCCAGCCAGTGCGCCACTGCCCAGCGGCAACACATTGACCCGTGCCCGAGCATCGCGCAGGCGATCGCGGTCACGTTGGAGCATCCAGAAGAAGCTCAGCAACCAATGGCTGTATCGAATCGGTTGTGCCTGTTGCAGGTGGGTATAGCCCGGCATGATGAGGTCGATATGCTGCTCGGCCTGTGCAAGCAAGGCAGCTTGCACCGTGCGAATCTCTGCGTCCAGCTGGTCGAGTTGGCTGCGTATGTAGAGGCGCACATCCGTTGCGACTTGGTCGTTGCGGCTGCGCCCCGTGTGCAATTTGCCAGCCACAGCCCCGACCAGTTCATGCAAACGCCGTTCGTGGGCAGTGTGAATGTCCTCATCGTCGGGATGCAGGACGAACGTACCTGCTTCCCACTCCCTTTCGATACGTGCGAGGCCATCGAGCAGGGCTGCCAATTCTTCATCGGTCAATAAGCCAGCGCGGTGCAGTCCTTGTGCCCAAGCACGGCTCCCTTGCAAGTCTTCGCGCCACAAACGTTGGTCGAATCGTATCGACGCATTGAGTTCGTGCATGAGCGCATCGGTATCGACGTCGTAACGACCTCCCCACAGCTTCATCTGCTTACTCCCATCGTTCTCGTGTTGACACTCAATGAGCCGTATCTTGCGGATACGAGCCCAATACGCGCAAAAACGGCGCAATTTCGCTCAAATGACGCAAGGCATTCTGCGCCCGCTCTTCGGCCAGGCTCGCCGCAAAATCGAGATAGAAAATGTATTGCCACCGTTGCCCCCGTAAAGGGCGACTTTCTATCTTCGTCAAATCGATATCGCGCAAGGCAAAGACCGAAAGCGCCTTGAAGAGCACCCCCGGCGCATTTTTCAGCGAAAAGACAATCGACGTTTTGGCAGGCACATCGTGTGGCGGCGGTGGTGCCGGTTCACGTGCCAGCACCAGGAAGCGCGTGTAGTTCTCGGGGTCGTCTTCGATATTGCTGGCAAGCACCACCAGGTCGTACACTTCGGCGGCACGCATGCTCGCAATCGCAGCCGCATCGCGTAGGTTTTCTTCACGCAGCCGTTTGGCACTGCCAGCCGTATCATACGTTGCTTCACGTGCGAAGTGCATGCGGGTGAGGAACCCTTCGCACTGTGCGAGTGCCTGCGGGTGGCTGAGCACGCGCCGCACGTCTTCCATCCGAACACCGGGAAGTGCCAGCAGATTGTGGCGCACGCGATAGTTGATTTCGCCCACGATGTGGACATTGATATGCCGCAAAAGCAAATCGTAGTTGCGGTGAATGCTCCCCGCCAGCGAGTTTTCGATGGGCAAAACTGCCCGATCGACACGCCCCTGCTCCAAGGCCTCGAATGCGGCTTCAAACGAAGAACAGGGGACCGGTTCTACCGTTTTCTCCTGCTGCCCAAAGTACTGCATCGACGCGCCTTCGCTGTACGCACCACGTTCTCCTTGAAATGCGACTCTCATCACTCACTCCTCTCATTCCGCAGATGTTTCGAGACGCATCGTGCCCAGAACGACGAGCGGCTGTTCCGCATCGAGCGGCTGGCCGCTTTGGGCCTCGTAGAGCACCACGCCCACCTTGTAAAGCCCCGGCGGTACATCCGGCGGCACGAAGAAGCCGCTGCGCACAGGGGCAGCGTTCAGGTCAGTGTCATGTTGCGCCAACACGCGCCCATCGTCGGCAAGCAAGCGGAATGATGCCCGCACTCCCTCACCTGTGCCCTGCCAATCGAGCAGCAGCGGTACGGCTTCCCCTGCCCGGCGCGAGGTGGGCGCCCGCCAGCCACGTAGGCGCACATCCCCCACCACCACATCCAGTGGCATGGCGGCGCGATCGAAATCGAGACGCGCCCAAATCTGCCAAAGCCCCACATCGAGCCAGGCGGTGTGGACGGGGGCGTAATCGCGCCTGAGCCACGCAATGCCCTGTTCCTGCCCCGGTGTGAGCAGCGTGAAGAGCGTGCCGGCTTCTTCACGTGCGGCATCGGGCAACAAGACCCGCTCCGGCGCGACATCGAGAGCAACCGCCAGCCAGAGCCCCTGTTCCGGCGCCCCCAACAGAAGCGGGTGCTTGCCCAGCCACGTGTGCAGAGCCGCGGCAGCCCCTGCCGTTTCGGCCGAAGGCATCGAACGAGGCACAACGGGGTCGCCAATGGTGCGCCGCCATAGCGTGGCTGTTTCGCCATTGGGCAAGGGATAGGTTTCGAACGCCTCGAACACGAGAGGGAACAGGCCATCAGGATTGTCGTACACTTCCCGCAACGCTCGCAACCCCGCCGGTTCGACATCGTGGTTGTCGCCATCCTTGGTCAAGACCCAGAGGCTACGTACAGTTCCTGACCACCCCTCATTGTCGTCTTCTGTCAGTGCTAGCAACTTTACCTGTGGGTAGGTTGTGCGAATGAGGTAGCGATAGGGGCCACGGTGTATCGCTGGCGAATTGATGAGCATGCCGAACAGAATCGGATCGACATCGGGGGTGACGCTGGTCATGGTCGCCAATACATCCGGCGCGATCCAGTAGCGCGGATCGGTCAGCCCGCTCGCGGGCGGCTGCGCAAATTCGCTTTCTGCCCAGACAGGTGGCAACTGAGCACGCCATGCTGCCACGCTGTCGAACGTCACCATCACCCACTGCACGCCAAAGACCACCAACCAAACGACTGCCACGCCCCACACCCGACGGCGCGGCCAGCCACGCAAGGCCCCCGCTGCCAGCAATGCCAGCACCGGCAACAACGGCACCACATTGCGCTCGCTATCTTGTGAAGGCAGCGAGAGCGCCACATAGGTCGAAAGCACCGTTAGCCAGAGCAGGCGTGTGCCCGCTTCATCAGAACCGAGCCGCAACCGTTCGCGCCCCCAGCGCCAGACCAACACTGGCGCCACCACTAGCGTACCCAACACCCCCCAATGCGCCTCGACCAGATACGTAAAATAGCGCGTGTAATTGCGCAGACGCAGTGGATCGAACGCATCGTAGTTCCCGCCATACGTTCCGAAGGCGGCATCCAAGAGCTGGTCGAGAAAATCGATGCGCCCCAGATACCAGATGCTAGCAATCGCCGCCCCGACCAACAGCCCCCCAACCGCATTCGCCGTCGGCGACGAGGGCAGCGCCAAGGCATAGAACGCCCCACCCCACAACACGAACCATGCTACCGCCAGCCAATTACCCAGTGGCAATTGCGCTACCAGGTCGCGATTGGGAAGATACAGCACCAGCGTGATGGCCAGCGCCCCGCCCGCGGCCACCACCAGCGCCCGCCAGGCCACGCGCGGCTGCCACAGCCCGCGCCACAGCATTCCCCAGACCCCCGCACGATACATTGCCCACAAAATCGGCAACGCTGCCAATGGGGGAACCGTCCACTTCGCCAGCATCCCCATCCCCAATGCCACGCCCCACGCCACACTCCACCTGCGCGAGCGAAACCCATCCGAGCGCAGCAATGTCCACAACATCAGCAAAAGGGCTGTCGTTTGCAGGTTCTCCATGTAAAACAGCCGCGTCATCGCTGCCATCAGCGGCCAGAACGCCAGCAACGCCACTGCCAACCACCCCGTGCGGGCGTCGAAGAGACGCCGTCCCATGTCGTAGGTCAGCAAGGCAATCAGCACGAAGAGCGCCACGTTCAGATATTGCGCAGCATCCATCGAGACGCCAAACAGCCAGTAAAATGGCTGGGTAAGAATGTAGAGCAACGGTGGACGATAATCAGTCAGGGTCAACGCCTGAAAGAGTGTGCGTGGGGTGAGGCTCGTCAGGACGTCGGCAACATCCAGCGTGCGCCAGAGATGCCCGCCTGCGTCACGCCCCAGCGGGGTGACATTCGTCCAAATCCAGTGCAGGTGTGCCCACACATGCACACTCACCAACACGAGAAGCCCTACGCCAGCAAGGCGTTTACTGTTGGTCCGCGTCGTTTTCACGCCCGTCATGTTCTGCTCGTTCTCCCATGTTTGCTTCGATGCGCACTGTTCCCAATTCAACGAGCGGCTGTTCCACATCGAGCGGCTGGCCGCTTTGGGCGTCGTAGAGCACTACGCCCACCTTGTAAAGCCCCGGCGGCACATTCGGCGGCACGAAGAAGCCACTGCGCACAGGTGCAGCATTCAGGTCAGTGTCACGTTGCGCCAACACGCGCCCATCGTCGGCAAGCAAGCGGAATGAAGCCCGCACACCTTCGACTGTGCCCTGCCAATCGAGCAACAGCGGCACGGCTTCCCCTGCTCGGCGCGAGGTGGGCACCCGCCAGCTGCGTAGGCGGACATCGCCCACCACCGCATCCAGTGGCATGGCAGCACGATCGAAATCGAGCCGTGCCCAAATCTGCCACACGCTCCACATGCCGCCGACATCGAGCCAGGCGGTGTGGACGGGGGCATAGTCGCGCATGAGCCACACGATGCCCTGTTCTTGCCCCGGTGTGAGCAGCGTGAAGAGGGTGTCGGCTTCTTCACGCGAGGCATCAGGCAACAAGACCCGCTCCGGGGCAATATCGAGCGCGACCGCCAGCCAAATTCCATGCTCGCGTGTGCTGAGCATGAGTGGGTGTCTATTCAGCCACGCCGCCAGTTGAGCGCCCACCGGCGCCGTCTCCGGTGATGGACGGAACTTTGGCATGACCAGATGCCCTCGCGTGCGCCGCCAGAGCGTTGCCGTCTCACCATTGGGCAGCGGATAGGTTTTGTATGCCTCGAAAATCAATGAAAAGAGCCCATCGGGATTGTCGTATACTTCGCGCAAAATGCGTTGCCCCTCGGATTCGACATCGTGATTGTCGCCATCCTTGGTCAGCAACCAGAGACTGCGCACGGCCCATGGCCAGCCACCACGCCCATCATCGGTCAGCGCCAGCAATTCCACCTGTGGGTAGGTGGTCCGAATGAGGTAGCGATAATGTCCTCGGTTGAGATTGGGCATGCTGATGAGCATCCCGAAGACCAGCGGGTCAACATCCGGAGTCGAGGTGGTCATGGTGGTCAGCACATCGGGCGCAATCCAGTAGCCGGGATCGGTCAATCCACTGGCAGGCGGCTGTGCAGCATCGCTTTCCGCCCAGACAGGTGGCAGCATGGCACGCCATGCCGCCGCGCTGTCGAATGTTACCATTGCCCACTGCACGCCAAAGACCACCAGCCAAACGAGTGCCACGCTCCATGCGCGCTGGCGCGGCCAGCCATGCAAGGCCCCCGCTGCCAGCAACGCCAGCACCGGCAAAAGCGGCACGAGATTGCGTACCCCTTCCTGCGAGGGCAATGAAAGCGCAAGATAGCCGGACAACAACGTTAGCAGGAGCAGGCGGATGCCGAGTGCATCGGCACTCAAACGTCGCCCTTCACGCCCCCAACGCCAGAGCACCACCGGCGCCAGCACCATCGTGCCCAGCAGCCCCCAATGCGCACGTACCAGGTAGCCAAAGTAGCGTGTGTAATTGCGCAGGCGCAGTGGGTTGAACGGCTCGAAACGCCCCCCTTCCGTCTCGAACGCCACGAAAATCAGTCGATCGAGAAAGTCGATGCGCCCCAGATACCAGATGCTGGCAATCGCCGCTCCTACCAACAGCCCCCCAACCGCATTCGCCACCGGCGACGAGGGTAACGCCAGCGCATAGAATGCCCCAGCCCACAGCACGAACCAGGCCACCGCCAGCCAATCCCCGAGCGGCAATTGCGCTACCAGGTCGCGGTTGGGAAGGTACAGCACCAGTGTGATGGCGAGCGCTCCGCCCACGGCCACCACCAGCGCCCGCCAAGCCACGCGCGGTCGGCGCACCCCTTTCCACAGCGCCCCCCAGACCCCCGCACGATACATTGCCCACAAAATCGGCAACGCTGCCAATGGGGGAACCGTCCACTTCGCCAGCATCCCCACCCCCAGCGTTATCCCCCATGCGACGCTCCACCGCCGCGACGTAAACATCTCCGTGCGCCACAATGTCCACACGATCAGCAACAACATCGCCGTTTGCAGGTTCTCCATGTAAAACAGCCGTGTCATTGCCGCCATCAGTGGCCAGAACGCTAGCAACGCCACCGCCAGCCACCCCGTGCGGGCGTCGAAGGCACGCCGCCCAATGACGTAGGTCAACACGGCAATCAGCACGAAGAGCGCCACGTTCAGATATTGCGCAGCATCCATCGAGACGCCAAACAGCCAGTAAAATGGCTGGGTAAGAATGTAGAGCAACGGCGGGCGATAGTCCGTCAGGGTCAACGCCTGAAAGAGTGTGCGCGGGGTGAGGCCCGTCAGCACATCCGCCATTTCGAGCGTGCGCCCCAAATGCCCACCGGAATCGTAGCCGAGCGGTGTCACATTCGTCCAAATCCAATGCAGGTGCGCCCAGACATGCACACCAATCAAGCCCCCCACGAACGCCCATTCGCGAGCGTTCCCCCTCGTGTACGGCATCTTCGCCCCCAGTTGTTGTTGCTTTCATGCCATGCAGGGATGTGCGTTCACGGCTTCCCTGCACGTGCACGTTGAAACCGTGGCTTGTACGTCGCTTCGAGATTCAACACCCACGCTCTGAACGGTGCCTGTGAAGCATGTTCGAACGTGTGCAAGGCTCGCAACACACCTTCCAAAATTGCGTCGGCTTCGGCGTCGCGCCCAGCGCGTGCCGCCTGACGCAGTTGCGTTTCGTAGGGTAATAACACCCGCTCAACGAGCAAATCAGCGGCTTGTGCTGGTTCGATTGCAAAGAAACAAGCCGCCCCGGTCGTCTCCCACACATCTTCTACGGTCAAGGCTTCCAGTGCAGCCAGCACATCAGCCGCGACTTCATCCGCGGTCATGAGTTCTCCCCACTGGTTTCCAGGTGGCCAATGCGTCAAGCACTGCCAGACCCACGTCATCCGGCGGGACAATTTGCACATCGCGGCTGGTGCGTCCTTTGCATTCCACGCCCCCGCGTTTGAGCGCTTTTGCCCCCACAGTGAGACGAACCGGTATGCCCAGCAGGTCGGCATCGTTGAATTTGACGCCCGCACGCACATCCCGATCGTCATCCAGCACGCTCAACCCGGTCTGCACCAACGCCTGCACCACCTGTTCAGCCACCTGTTCGACATCCGGGTTCTCACGCCCCAGCCGAACCAGATAGACATCATACGGGGCGACGGCAGGTGGGAGCGCCAGGCCCTGTTCATCGTGGTGCTGCTCGGCAAGCACCCCCATTAGACGGTGTAGGTCTAGCCAGGTACGCACCAACACTGGCGTGCGTGGCGTCCCATCGTGTGCCAGAAACGTCAGCCCGACGCGCTCGGGCAATGCTGTGCCAAGCGTTTCAACACGTCCGACTTCAAGGCCATGCGGCCGGCGCAACGGCGTCCCACAGAGCGCGCATGGTGCGCCCTCGTGGGCAGCAGCAATGTCGGCAACCACGTCGGGCGTGTAATCGCGCCCCACGTTGACGTTCAGGAAGTGTGCATCGGGCTCGTTTGCCCCCGACACAAGGTTGGAAGAATGGGCGACGAGGTCATCCACAACAACAATGGTCTGCTCGCGCCGAATACCGATGGGCGAGGCAAATCCCGGTTCAGCCCCCACAGCACGAATTTCGTCTTCGGTAGCCGGGCGAAGGGCGTGCATGGCTGTGGCCTGCGCGACTTTGTGGGGTTCGACATCCATATCGCCACGCACCAGCGCCATTACCAAGCGCTCATCGCCACTCTGCTCCTTGCGCCCGGTAAAGAAGACAACCTTCGCCGTACGTGAGGCCGGCACATCGAGGAAGGCTGCCAGCGACGCAATCGTATTCGTGCCGGGGGTGGCCACTTTTTGCAAGGGGCGCGCGTCTTCGGCAGGGGGTGTGGGTTTGCGAAAGGTGGCAATCTGCCGCATGGCCACATCCCCACACGAGGGACACATGAGCAACGTTTCATCGCCCCCAGGGAAGAGTGCCACGAACGCATGCGCTGTCCCATCTCCGACGCTCGTAGGCGCACGTACCGACAACAGCGCTGACACACCGACCTGCGCATACCAGGCGAGCCATGCGGTGCGCCATCCCTCGGCGCGATGCTCAGCAGCCGAGGCATCTGCTTCCAACGCGAGCAACTCGAACCCGATACGCACGGGCGCTCGCAACCAGCCCCAGCCAATGCGCCCGTCGGCATCGTGATGCGTGGTAAAGTGGAAGAAGCACCGCGGTATCTGCCGGTACGAATGCACCGCGTGCCGCGCCAGTGCCAGCAGATCTAGCAGGTCAACGGGGGCATGTGTGGGCAATGCGACTTCGGCGGCATGCCAGGCCGCGGCTTGCTCGCGCAAGGCTTGCTCCAAGCGGAAGCGCATTCGACGCCCGAGGGGATATTCAGCCAGCCCCCCTTCACGCAAAGGGCGCACATATCCCGCCCGCCACAAACAGGCGTAGCCCGCTGTTTCGGCTTCGGCAGGCGCTTCACGCAAAGTCTGGAACAAAAGCCTGGAAAGACGAACGTGTTGCGGATGTGTGGGCTTCATGGACATGGCTCAGGCATCGTTCCAATGGAATTCACCACCACTGGCTTGGTTCAACCGTTCCATCTCATCCGAGGTCAGGCGCACACCAGCTGCGCCCAGGCTTTCTTGCAATTGTTGCACGTTGTTTGCGCCAATAATTGGGGCAGTCACGACCGGTTGGGTCAACAACCAGGCTAGCGCCACCTGCGTCACGGTGATGCCACGCTCGGCAGCAATCGCCTGCGCGGTTTCCAGCGCGTTCCAGGCCGTTTCGCTTTCGAAGTAGCGTCGGCGAACGCTATCGGCACGTGCGCTGGGGGGCAAGGGCGCATCGCGGCGGTATTTGCCCGTGAGAAATCCACCGGCCAGCGGGCTGTATGGAATGACGCCCAGCCCGTGTGCTTCGCAGAAGGGTTTGAGTTCGCGCTCGAATTCGGCACGGTGTACCAGGTTGTAGTGCGGTTGGAGCGACTCGTACCGCGCCCAGCCATGACACTCACTCACTGCGACTGCGTCGGCAAGCCGCCATGCCGGGTAGTTGGACGCGCCAACGTAGCGCACTTTGCCCTGCCGTACCAGATCCTCGAATGCCCGCATGGTTTCTTCGATGGGGGTGGTGGCATCGAAGGCATGCGCCTGGTAGAGGTCGATGTAGTCGGTTTGCAAGCGGCGCAGGCTCTCTTCCACCGCCTGCATGATATGGGCGCGGCTCAAGCCTTCGCCATTGGGACCATCCCACATGCGACCACGCACCTTCGTCGCCAAAACGATTTCGCGGCGATTGCCACGGGCTTTCATCCAGCGGCCGATGATTGCTTCGGAGACGCCCCCCGGATTGCCGGGCGCCCACCGCGAATAGACATCGGCCGTGTCGATGAAGTTGCCCCCGGCTTCGTAGAACGCATCCAGAATTGCGAACGAGGTGGCTTCATCGGCCGTCCAGCCGAATTGCATCGTCCCCAAACACAACTCGGAAACTTTTAGGCCGGTACGCCCCAGTGTACGATACTCCATCTTTCACGCTCCTGTCGTATGATTCGTCGTGTGGGCCGCCTGTGCCACCTGCGGGCAAGGCACGCGCCCTTATGTGCGATATTCGGCATTGATGGAGACATAGTCATATGAAAAATCACAGGTCCAGACGGTAGCATCACCTGGTTCACCACCAACATCGAGATCGATTGTTATGTCAACTTTCGACAAAATTTGCAAGGCATCTTCTTCATCGAACGGGAGCGGTTTCCCATCGGCGAGCACCTGCAACGGGCCAAACCAGAGACTGGCGCGGTTGGGGTCGAACGGCACACCCGCCCGCCCTGCGGCGGCGAGCACGCGTCCCCAGTTGGCATCGCGCCCAAAGAGCGCCGTTTTCACCAGTGGCGAGGTGGCAATGGTGCGCCCAATCTGGCGTGCGGCTTCGAAACTCCCCGCATTGCGCACGTGGATGGTCACATGTTTGGTTGCGCCCTCGCCATCGAAGGCGATTTGTTTGGCAAGGTCAATGCAAACAGCCGTCAGCGCTTCGCGAAATGCCGCAAACGCGGGGCTCTCGAGTGTGATGGGTGTGTTCTCTGCTGCCCCATTCGCCAACACCAGGCAGGTATCGTTCGTGCTGGTATCGCCATCCACGCTGATGGCATTGAAGGAACGTTCGACGGCATCATGCAAGGCGGCATCCAACGCCTCGGTGGTGATGCGCGCATCGGTCACGATGAACGCCAGCATGGTGGCCATGTTGGGGTGGATCATGCCCGCCCCTTTGGCAATGCCTGCCAACGTGATGGCCGTCTCGTTCAGCGCCAGCGTGGTCGACGCCATCTTCGGGCGTGTGTCAGTGGTCATGATGGCACGCGCAGCGGCCTGAGCGGCTTCGGGGGTGTCATCGAGCATTTGGGTTGCCAGCGTAATGCCATACGCGATTTTGTTCATGGGCAGCGGGACACCAATCACGCCCGTGCTCATCACGAAGACGCCCGTCTCTTCGGGCAATGCCAGTGCTTCGGCAGTGAGCCGCGCCATTTCCTCGGCATCACGCAGGCCCTGTTCCCCCGTGACGGCATTGGCGTTTTTGCTGTTCACCACCACGGCCCGCACATCGCGCGTGCGTTCGAGCAAGGCCATGTCGTAGAGCACAGGAGCGGCCTTCACCAGGTTTTGGGTGAAGACGGCGGCAGCGACACATGGGCGGTCGCTGACGATCATGGCCATGTCGAGCGCCCCATCGGGCTTGAGCCCGGCATGGACACCACACGCGCGAAACCCCGGTACATCGGTCAGGTAGCGCATAGGCTGCTCCTTCGTCGTTGGTCAATCTTCGACAACAGAAACTTCGAGATACGAGGGGTGAGACGCATCGTGATAGACACGTTGCTCGGCGACCACCATGCGCGTTCCCGTCGAAACGGGTTCGCCAGTGTTCAAATTGCGGTTGAAGCGTGGGAAGAGGGCGCTGGCAATCACCAGGCGCAAGCGGTGCCCCCGTTTGAAGCGGTGCGCCACTCCCCACAAATCGATTTCGATCCGCCACAACCCTTCGTCCACCGTTTCGACCACGTCGGGCGTCACGCGGAACATGCCTTCGCAAATGTTGTAGGAACTGCCATCAGGATGCACATCGTGAAGTCGCGCCACAAAGTCCGTATGCGTGGCGCTTGAGCGAACGTAGAGCACCACACGCACATCGCCAATGACATCCAGGTCGGTGTCGAGTGGCGGCGACGTAAAGAGTAGGACATCGTGACGGGCTTCCAGCTCGCTACTTTCGCGCATACCCGCTTTCGAGGGGTCGAAGAGGGCACCGCCAATCGCAGGTGTGGGGTCGGCAGGGTCGTAGCGATAGACGCTCGGGAAGGCGTCGTTTTCAGGCTGGGTAGGGCGCAACGTATGGTCAGGGTGCAGGTAGAAACGGCGTGGGCGTGCTTCTGGCGGCGGCCAGTCGTCGAAATCGCGCCATTCGTCCGCACCCATCACGTACACGCGCACCGGTTTTTCGCGCAGGTGGCGCGGGTCGTTTTTCAAATGTGCATCGAACCAGGCCAGGGTCTCGCGCACGCGCAGCACCATGCCATCGTTCGAGAGGTGGTGCCACGGCCCAATCGTGAGGTAGGGGCGTTGGCCGAGTGCGCGCATCTGGCGATAATCCTGCAACATGGCGTAGAGGAAGAAGTCGTACCAGCCCCCAATCCAATGCACCGCGGCATGCACACGGTCCATGCGTTTGCCCCACTGGATGGGTTCCCAATAGGGGTCGTTTTCATCCTCGTGTCGCATCCATTCGCGGAAGAAGGGTACGGGTTGCCCCGTTGCGACCAGGTCGGCTTCCCCTACCGGCAAATGCCAGATCGCTTTTTCCACGATGCGCCCGGCGCGTAGCATCAACGCCAGCGATTCCCACACCGGCAGGCGGCCACGTGTGGGAAGCGCCAGCAAGACGAGCCAGCGCAACAACACTTCCAGCCCAAACACCCGTTCCATGAAAATGCGTGCGCTGGCAGATGTGATCATGGGCACCATGGCTTTCAGGAAGGGGGGCGCATCAGGTGCAAGTGCCCACTGGGTGTAGCCCAGGTAACTGGCGCCCCAGGTTGCCAGATTGCCCTCGAACCAAGGTTGTTGCGCAATCCAGTCGAGGGTCGCGCGTCCGTCGGCTTCTTCCTGGAAGAAGGGGACGAACTCACCTTCGCTGTCGAAGCGACCCCGCACATCTTGCACTACCACGTTGTAGCCCCGTTCCACCAACCGCTCGATGGCAAAGCCCATGAACAAGCCCGAAATGCCCGTTGGGCGACGCCCGTATGGCGTGCGGATGAGAATGGTCGGGAACGCACCTGGCGCTTTGGGGTAATAGCGGTCGGCGTAGAGACGCACACCGTCGGGCATGGGGAGAGCAAGGCCACGTTCGACGGCCACATCGTAGCGGGGTGGAGGGAGTTCGAGCCATTGTGCCAGCAAGCGGCGACGGCGGGGCCAGATCACACCACTGACCAGTGCTAGTGCACCTAAACCAGCCAGACCACGCTTCAGCATCTTTCTCCTTCTCCATTGTGTGATTGTCAAAGAGGCGGCGGTGGGTGCTTGTGCCCCACCGCCGTCGTTGTCCAGCGTACTCAGTCGCGCTTGAATTTGCTGTAATCGGGAGCACGCCACTTGTTGGGCGCACCGCCTTCCATATCCACCAACGCTTCGACCTTGAGCGGCAACCCAAAGAGGTTGATGAAGCCTTCGGCGTCGCTCTGGTCGTACACATCCATTTGGCCAAACGAAGCGTAATCTTCGCGATAGAGGCTGCGTGGCGCTTTGCGGCCAGCCACGATGATATTGCCTTTGTACAGTTTCAGCCGCACCGTGCCAGTGACGTTTTCTTGGGTTTTGGCGACGAACGCATCCAACGCGGCACGCAGCGGCGTGAACCACTGCCCGTTGTACACCAAATCGGCGTACTTGATGGCCACCATATCCTTGAAGTGCATCGTCTCGCGGTCGAGCGTCAACGATTCGAGTTCGCGGTGGGCGGCGTAGAGGATCGTGCCCCCCGGGGTTTCGTACACACCACGCGATTTCATGCCCACCAGGCGGTTCTCGACCAGATCGACCCGCCCAATGCCATGGCGAGCAGCAATCTCGTTCAATTCCTTCATCAACTCCACGGGACCACGTGCACGCCCGTTCAGTTTTTTCGGCACCCCTTCCACGAAGTCGATTTCGATGTATTCGGGCGCATCGGGGGCCGCTTCTGGTGAAACGGTCCACTGATACATCTCTTCTTCGGGTTCGTTCCAAGGGTCTTCCAACAAGCCCCCTTCATGGCTGATGTGCCAGAGGTTCGCATCGCGGCTGTAAATACTCTTTTCGGTATGTGGCACGGGCACACCATGTTCACGCGCGTAGGCCAGCGCGTCTTCACGGCTGCGGATATGCCATTTGGGGTGCCGCCACGGGGCGATGACTTTCAACTTTGGATTGAGCGCCTTGTAGGTGAGCTCGAAGCGCACCTGATCGTTGCCTTTGCCGGTCGCGCCGTGCGCCACCGCATCCGCCCCTTCCAGCTCGGCAATTTCCACCTGTCGCTTGGCAATCAGGGGACGAGCAGCGGCTGTCCCCAGCAAGTATTTGCGCTCATACATAGCGCCGGCCTGCATCATGGGAAAGATGAAATCGGTCAAAAATTCATCACGCAGGTCTTCGATGTAGACTTTGTCGGCACCACTGGCCAGCGCTTTTTCTTCCAAGCCAGCCAGTTCTTCCTCCTGCCCCAGGTCGGCGCAGAAGCAGATGACTTCACAGTCGAAGTTTTCTTTCAGCCAGGGGACGATGACACTCGTATCCAATCCTCCAGAGTACGCCAGCACGACTTTTTCGACGGTTCGTTCTTTCTCCGCCATACGTTCCTTCCTCCTCTTTTGCGAAACTCTGTTTTACTGATGGCGCTCTGCTAGAGCAAAAGCAGCCACACACGCCAGGCTGTGAAACAGACCTAGACGAATCTGTGCAGCAATCTCTTCACGCGAGAGGACGACCATTTCATGTGCTTCCAGATCGTCCGATACAGGGCGCATACCATCGTGCGGCGTAATTTCGTCGGCCAGGTAGAGATGGGCACGCCCACTACCGCGGTTGACATCCACGACATACGCCCCCAACGCGACCCACCGCGCAGCCGTGTAGCCGGTTTCTTCCAGAAGCTCGCGCTCGGCGGCGACGCGCGGGGTTTCGCCTGCATCCACCACCCCAGCTGGGAACTGGTGAAAAATGCACCCCATGCCGTGACGATACTGGCGCAAGGTGAGATAGCGCCCATCCGCAAAGCGCGGCACCACCAACACGTACTCCGGCGACTGGATGCGATAGAACGGGGCTATCGGCGCGGGGTCGTCGGGCACGCGCTCGATGGTATCCGCCACCAATGTCAGCCATGGTTCGGCGGCATAGAGCGTGCGCGTCGCGCGGGTTTCCCACGGCTGCAACGTCTCATCGCCAACGTAGCTACGCAAATGTGCCGCAAACCAGGCATCTGTACGATCGGCAAGTGGCACCAACCAGCGGCGTGTTTCAGCACGGTAGGCACGTGCCCAGCGCGGATCGCAGGCCGTATGCAGATACCGCACGTTGTCGAGGCGATCGGCCAGTTTGACGAGCCGCGCCCCCAGTGGCGCATCGTACAACGCCGTGAAGTAGGCTGCATCACGTGCGGCTTTGTCGCCATCTTGGGCGGGCGGCTTGGTCAGCCAGCGCACCAAATCGGCAACGGCGGGAGAAACCAGCGTGGCCACATCCGCAATCGTCAATGACGAATCCTCGACAACGTCATGCACGAGCGCCGTAGCCACCAAATCAGCATCAGTGATGGCTCGTTCTTCGGCAAGAATCAACGCCACCCGCAAGGGGTGAACGAGGTAGGGTGTGCCTTCTTTGCGACGCTGGTGAGCGTGGGCACGAGAAGCAACGTCATAGGCGCGGTGCACCAACGTTGGTGCGGTTGATGATGGGAAGGTGCTCGACAAACGTTCCCAAAGCACATCCGGCGGCACGAATGGATTGAGCATGTACACTCCGATTTCGACGCAAGATCCCGACAAGACGAGAGCAAGGCTTTTTCAGGATGATTACGCAGCAAAGAGCCAGGTACTCGGTCAGCGCTGCACACGCTGCTCCGAGAGGTGCCCATTTTGCCGATGGGCTTCCAGGCTGGGCGTGCTCAGCCAATTGACGCTCGCCACGGCAACAAGCAACGTCACCACTACCAGCAGCGCCAGCCAGAGTTCGATCCGCCCGAACAGCCCAGTGATGAGCATCAGCACCACAGCAATCAGCGTCAGCCAGAAGAGGCGGCGATCCATACTCGACAGGTGATACCAGAGTGCGGTCAGGTGTTCACGCGGGGCGAGGGGTGCCAGTTCTACCGCACGACGGGCATGCAAACGTGCCAACACTGGCACACCCGCCGCACGGTACGCACGCGCCAACAGCAGGTGTACCCGCGCACGTTCGGTATCCTCGTCCAATAGCGGGATGGCTTCGTGGTAGAGGGGAATGGCATGCTCCGGCTGGCTCAACGTCATGAACGCCTTTGCCAAGGCCAAACGCGCCTCCACGTGGGCTGGGTTGTGTTCAAGCGCGGTATGGGCCGTTTGCGTCGCCGCCAACAAATGCCCTTGTTGCACCAGGATACGCGCCCGCAATGCCAGCACATCCGCCCGCAGCACATCATCTTCGTACACACGCCCCTGGGCTTCATCCAGCACCAGCAGCGCTTCGGCAAAACGCCCGGCATCGACCAGCCAGCGTGCTTCCAGCAAGACGACACGCACCACTTGCTCCGGAGTGCGTGCCAATCGGCGCACCTGGCGGGCAATTTCTCGTACCGCAGTCGGGTCGTCCAGGTCGTCTGCCTGCAACAGATGGCGGGCTTTGGCAAGTTCATCTTCGAATGTGGGCATTGTGGGCATCAGGTGCGCACCTCCACTGGTATCAGGTTCGGTTGCCAGACAGAAACCGGAAGCGATGACCCATCCTCGCGTTCAGCACGTGCGGCACGTTCTTCATCCAGCATCAACGGCATGGCGATTTCATCGCACCAATTGCGTTTGGGACACATTTTGCAATCCAGCCAGACCTTTTGCAGGAAGATGTGCATCGGTGCCACCCGCCCCCCAAACGCTCGAAAAGCGAGATCTGGTACGTGAGAGCAAAATCCACGCCAGCTGTCATTCACGCGCTTCTTCGAGCAAGGCTTCGACGATACGCCGCCCAAACGACGGTGACGCGGCAGTCGTGGCTTGCCAAGCGGCGCAGGATGTTGCGCCTGATGCCAAAGTCGCAAGCCATCACGTGGAACAAGGGGGCAGCGGCGCGCGCTGGCGGCAGGGATGGGTCGGCTGCTACTGGCGAAACACCCACTGAGCCGCCGTGGACTCAATCCACAGGAAAGCCCGTCGGGCCTCGTCGTGATCGGCATCGATGCCGATGTTGCCAATTTGGAGGCCGTCATGCTCCCAATTTGGCCCGCGTAGATGGAATCGGTGATGATTTCCTGGTAGCCGGTCATGTTGGTGTTGAACACGTCTTCACCTAGGCAGGGTCCCTCGGCGCCGAAGGCATAGCCGTGCCACACACTGCCATTTTCCAGGACCAGCCGAGCGCGAGGTGCGCCATGTGTCCACATGGTTTCTCCTCTTTGGACAACTTTTAAGTCAAGCGTGCACATTTTACACATCTTGTCAAGGCACACAAAAGGCCACTTCGCCAGGGGACAAAGCGGAGTGATTCGGACTCGACAGCAACTACCGGGCAACGGCCGACTTGATGTCTGGTTAGGGCCTGCTTTGGAGGACAAGGGGCAGGTAGAGCGTCCGATCAGCGCCGGGCAAAGCAGGCAACGCCTGCCAGATTTCCCACGCCGTCAAGCCGACGAAGTCGGGCAGGTGGGCCCGCCACCAAGCGAGGTCGGCGCGCAAGGTGGGGGTGGCCTGACGCGCCAGGCCGCCCAGGAAGGCGTGCAGGCGGGCTGCCTGGTGCGGAGTGAGGCGTGCCTGGCTCTGCTGCCGGTGGGTGACGAGGTCTTTCAAAAGGGGGCGCAGGTCGAGCAGCAGGGCACGGGCCTGGGCGCGCAGGGTGGCGTCACGGGCCAGGATGGTGGTGACTTCGTCCACGTGGCGGTAGACGAGGGCGGTATAGACCTGGCCTTTGGCACCGGTCGGGAGCATAACGTCGTCGCGCACGCGGCTGAGGAGGCGGCTGGTGGCTACTTGCTCCGACCACGGCTCAGGAGCGAGCACGAGAAACTCCAATGGGCGCCAGGCTGGCGTGGGCGTGGGCGTTTCCGGTGTTGGGGTGGCCGTCGGACGAGGCGTGAAGGTCGGTGATGGCGTTGGCGTGGGGGTATGGGTGGGTGTGGGTGAGGC
>WFOS01000024.1 GCA_015487975.1 Ardenticatena sp. | reverse complement strand
TCGGGCGTATCGAAACGAGCAATCGCGAGCGCCAGATCAGCGGCGACGGATTCACGCATGTCAGGCGTCAGAACACGCGGTTTGGGGTGGGTGGGGCTTCGCGGCTGAGTGCCGCCAGCACCCCCCACAGCGCGGCCAACCCCGATGAAGCCCCAACGGCGGATAACGCTTCCACACGTGCAAATGGAACAGCGGGGAATGCGTCGAGCAAGGCGTTGAGCGGTTCGTACCCCCATCCCGCGCCGGCTTCACGTAAGAAGTGGGCTGCCAGCGGGGTGGTGGCTCGCAGATGGCGAGCCACTGCCCGCCAGACAATGCGAAAACGAGCGCGATCGACCTCATCGCCACTGGCAAGGGTGACGAGCACGGCTTGCAAGAAATCATCGCCCGACGGTGTCAACCCATTGCCGTATCCTACCAATGGTGAAAGCGTCGCTTCGGTGGTGTGGAGTGGATAGTGGTGGATGGCATCGAGGATGTGCGACCATTCGGCTTCCAGGTACTCGAAGAAGGGGTCGTCGGGCGTATCGAAACGAGCAATCGCGAGCGCCAGATCAGCGGCGACGGATTCACGCATGTCAGGCGTCAGAACACGCGGTTTGGGGTGGGGGTTCCACCAGCGGACAGGCCAGGCGACCCGTTCGCCTTCACCAACCATGCCCTCCGGTGTTAGGGCGACGTGTTCACCTTCATGCCATCGAGGCAGGCGTGAAACAACCATGCGAAACGGGCCCGCATAGGCGCGGGTGGTGAACGCCAGCAAAGGCCGACCACGGGGCGCTTCCAGCATAAGCGTCTGGTCGAAACATGCCACCACATGCACATGCGCGGGCGGGCACGCCTGCATCCAACGGTGCAAAGGCGTGCCCGCTCGTTCAGCCTGAATGGTCCTGGATTCGTCCGCCTGGTTCGCCATGTTTACTCGTCTGTGAGCAAGATGAACCGCCCCCACATCGATGCGCATTCCATGCCTTTGGGCAACAATGCGGCCACATAGTACCGCCCACTCGACAAATGCGCAATGGCGTTCCCCAAGTTTTCGGCGTGAACGATGCCGTTGGGGAAGAGGTTGAGGTGGGTGTCCTGGTAGTATTTGTCCTGCGGATAGACCTCGTCCCAATCCTTGCCATATTTGCGGCGGGCAATTTCGCGGGCTTCCTCGAAGACCTGCGGATGCCAGAGCCGCTGGATGGTATTCATGGGATGGTCTTGGCTTACCGCATCGATGCCAATCCATTTGATTTTCTTGCTGACCGCCCAGTCGGAGAAGTCGGGCGAGGGGCCGGGGTGGCGTGTCATGTAGCGGAATTCGTCGGCCTCGGGGCTGTTCCAGCCATATTTGTGCCAGCCTGTTTTGATGAGCAGGATATCCCCCTCGCGCACATCGACAACGCTTTCGATCATCTCCGGTGTGTAAATTTCGAGGTCGTCCATGAGGTGGGAGATGTCGGCAAGTGCGGCAGGCCCAATCCAGTAGTCCAGGGGCACTTCGCCGATGGTGCGCC
Source organism: Ardenticatena sp. (assembly GCA_015487975.1). Taxonomy (GTDB): domain Bacteria; phylum Chloroflexota; class Anaerolineae; order Ardenticatenales; family Ardenticatenaceae; genus Ardenticatena. The sequence goes on along the minus strand of WFOS01000024.1, from coordinate 30,974 downwards.
CATTCGCCCAGAAATGTTTTTCGCCATCCATGTGGGTGGCGAGGTGGAAACTGGCTTTGCAAATGGCTTCGTTGCGCCCAAAGCCAAGTTTCTGCCCCCCGACGCGCCGATGGTAGCGCACACTGAGCGGTTCGTAGTTGGCCCATTGTGGCGTCTGAACGCTGAACGGCAAGGTGAGATCGTGCACCACGGCATTGTCGAGCAGATCGAAGAAGGCTTCTTCGTCCATGTCGGCAGGCGGGCGATAGGCGATGACACGTGTCCACGAAGAAGGCACTTCCATGAAGGGGAGAGGCAAGGCGAGGATGTAAGCCCGCTGGTTGAGCAATTCGTCGATCTGCCCTACCACGGCTTCGAGCAAGAGCACGTGGTGTTTGGGGAGTTCTTGGTGCATGAGGCGGTAGTATTCCTCGGGTGGGAAGAGTTCGTCCCACGATTTGCCATACGTTTCACGTGCCTTTGCTTCGGCTTTCTCGAATTCGGTGGCGTGCATCCAGCGGATGGGGGTGTTCATGGGGTGCTCGGCACTCCCGCAATCGAAGCCCACGATTTTCAACTGCATCTCGATCGCCCAGCGGTAAAATTCGATGGACGGCCCCGGATGGCGCACCAGGAAACCAAATTCCTTGTTTTCGACACCCCCTTGCGCATTCGGATTGGGAATGTCAGGCTGGTCCCACGAATAGCGATGGAAGCCAGTGTTCACAATCAGGATGTCGCCTTTGCGCACATCGGCACGGCTGGTAATCATCTCCGGGGTGATGATGTCGTATTCGCCAACTAGGTCGGAGATGTCGACGATGACCCCACGTCCCATCACATCGCGCAAGGGGACATCGGCAAGGGAACGCCCGGCGGAAAAGAAGGCACGTTCGCCCACCAGGTGTGTGCCGACGGTGTTGCTCCACTGAATGAGCTGCCCATTCGCGCCTTGGCCACCTCCATACGCGCCGGTAATTCGCTTGAAGAAGTGGATTTGCAAGGCGTGATCACCAGGAAATGGCGGAGTGAAGATGCTCAGCCCCTGCGTCAGGTCATAGACCGGGGCCCGTGAAAGGGTGTCGAGAATCGTTGTCATAGGAAACCTCCTCTATTTTGGATGTTGGAAAGGGTGAGATTGGGAGATTGGAGACGTGGAGATTGGGAGAGACATTTTTACCAACCTCCAAGATATTCGATTGCTTCTTCACGTACTGACCGTTGCGCACGAATGCTCGCAACGAATGCGTTGCGTTGTCGAGCAATGCTCGCAAGCATCTCTGTCAGCTCAGCATGTACCTTGGATGAGAAGAGGTGGCGGTTCACCGCACGGTCGAGCCAATACGTGGTTTCATACAAACTTCCACGGGCGAAGTACAAGAAGCGTCTCTTTTCCCCGTAATGGTAACGGCCAAATGCTTCGGCAATATTGGCGCCTATGGAATCCACAGCCCGCACGATCCGTCCACCAACCGTCTCACGAGTGAACGCATCCCACTGCTGCACAATCGCCCACACATCGTCAGCTAGCTTCTCGGCGTCACGCAACACGTGGGCATCTTCGAAATCGGTGTATTTTTTCGCCATCATTTCGTCCTTTTCCATGACGTTGGCAACAATCCCCAATCTCTCCCTAAAACCCATACGTCTCCGCAAATGCCACCAGTGCCGCCTCGAAAATCGCCATCGGTGGACGCACCAACCCTGCCCCAATTTGACCGACGCCAGCCTCTTTGTGGGCAATCCCTGTGTTGACACGCGGCGTAATCCCTGTTTCGACGACCTTGCGAATATCGGTGCCTGTTGGGGTCCCGCGAAAATCGAGATAGGGAATGGTGAAGTATTTGTGCTCGGCAACGGTAATCTCGTACATCTCCAGCGTGGCATTGAGCGCATCCTGCGGCGTGCCACTCACAAACGTCACAATCGCAGGCGCTGCTGCCATGGCATAGCCACCAATGCCTGCTGTTTCGGTGATGGTGCTATCGCCAATGTCTGGGTTGGCATCTTCGGCAGTGAACCCGGGGAAGTAGAGCCCTTTTGGAATCTCCGCGGGCGCTGTGAACCAGCGGTCGCCCAGTCCACTGACACGGATCCCAAAATCCGTTCCGTTGCGTGCCATCACCGTCACCAGCGTGCTCCCTTCGACACCATGCGCTGCATCGGCCATGGCTTTGCACGCCGCCATCACCGGGTTGAGCACGCTGAGCGCATTGTCGCCAATGAATTGCAAAACCTCAGTGAGTTGGTCGCTATCAGAAGCAACCGCTGCCAAATGAGGCGCCAGCGCCTTCAAAAACAAAATCGAGCCGGCTTTGTTGCGGTTGTGCCCTTCGTCGCCCATGTGCAGCGCTTCGGCAATCATTGCTTTTATGTCAATTCCGCCACTGCGCTCGATTGCGGCACTCACCATGGGCGCCATGACCTCTTCCATCCAGCGCAGGCGAGCCAGCACATCCTCGCTGTATGCACCATAGCGGAGCACTTTGCCATAGCCTTCGTTCATGTTGGAATAGGCACGGTTGCCATGCGTCTTGTTTTCGACGATGTAGACCGTCATCGAGGGCGACGTTACGCCCGCCATGGGGCCCACGGCGTTGTGATGGTGGCACGGTTCCAGGTCGATTTCACCGCGCTCCATGAGCGCTACTGCCTCTTCCTCGGTACTCGCCAGCCCCTCGAAGAGCAGCGCTCCGATAATCGCGCCGCGCAACGGGCCACTGGCCCGTTCCCACGTGATTGGGGGCCCTGCGTGGAGCAGCAGGTTGTCACGCATCCCCGGAATGACATCGCGGGCTTTGCCCATGCCCACCAGCACTGGCCGTGCTTCCATCATTCGTTCGACGGCTTCGGCATTGGTTTTGTCGATATCGATCATAGGTCGCTCCTTTCATGTCGTTCAAGATTGCTTTTCCTTGCTCCCATGCACCAACGCCCACACCTGCTGTGGTGAGAGCGGAATTTCCGTCACTTCGAAAGCATTGTCGAATGCATCTTCCAGCGCCTGCGCAAAGAGCGGCCCCACCGGAATCGCCCCTGCTTCGCCCACGCCTTTCGCCCCCAGGGGGTTCCAGGGGGATGGTGTTTCGACGTGCGCGACCTCCATCGGTGGGACTTCCATAGCGGTTGGCACCAGGTAATCCATGAACGAAGCCGTCAGCAGCTGCCCATGCTCGTCGTAGACGATTTTTTCGTAAAAGGCATTCCCGATGCCCTGCGCAACACCCCCGTGGATTTGCCCCTCGACGATGAGCGGGTTGATGACTGTGCCACAATCGTGAACGACCACGTATTTGAGAATGCGTACGAACCCTGTTTCAGGGTCCACTTCCAGTAGCATGGCATGCACCCCGCTGGCCGTCGCGCCACGCGGTGGTCCAAAGTAGCGTGTGGCTTCCAACCCCGGCTCGGTGTCGGGCGCAACGGCGCCGCGCAACGGGTTGGCTGCGATGGCAAGGTCGCCCAGGCGCAAAGCGCGGTCGGGAGCACCACGCACGAAAACGTTGCCATCGGCCAGTTCCAGGTCGTCGGGCGACACTTCCAGCTCCTCGGACGCCATTCGAAGCACTTTTTCGCGCACGGCTTTGGCAGCTTCGTAAATGGCGCTACCTGCCACGACCGCGCCACGGCTGGCGAATGTCCCCGTTCCCCAGTGAAATTCGGCAGTGTCGCCCGTTACGACGGTGATATCCTCGACGGGGACGCCCAGCTGTTCGGCCACCACCTGCGCGAACGAAGTGAAATGCCCCTGTCCCTGCGTGCCAACGCCCGTGGCAACAATCACTTTGCCGTTGGGTTGCACCTGCACCCGCGCCCCCTCGTAGGGGCCAATGCCAGTGCCTTCCACATACGCTACAATCCCCAGTCCAACATGGCGGCCTTCGGCTCGGTAGCGGGCTTTTTCTTCTTCTAGAAAGCGCCGATAGCCAATCATCTCCATGGCTTTGTCGAGCGCCGGCTCGTAGTTGCCGCTATCGTAGACCAACGGCGCAAAATCCTGGTAGATGATCTCATTGTCCCAGGGGAAGGCATCGGGCGGGATGAAGTTTTTGCGCCGAATCTCAGTGCGGTCGAGCCCGAGTTCACGGGCGGCAATGTCGAGCAAGCGCTCCATCACGAAAACACCATGTTGCCGCCCCGCGCCACGGTACGGCGTGACGATGGCTTTGGTCGTGAAGACGGCTTTGAATTCGGAGTAGTAGTGGGGCACGACGTAGGGCCCCAGCAAAGTGCATTGCGCATTGAGCGGAACGGTCAGACCGTAGGGAATGTAGGCCCCCGTATCGTGCAAGAATGAATCCCAGACGCCCAGGATTTTTCCGTCGCGCGTGAGCGCTATTTTGGCGTCGTGAATTTGATAGCGCTCTTGTGTCATGGCCAGGAAGTTTTCGCGGCGGTCTTCGATCCACTTGATGGGGCGAGCCAGTTGCATGGACGCCCAGGGGATGAGCACTTCTTCCTGGTAGAACATCATGATTTTGGGACCAAACCCTCCACCGATGAAGGGAGCAATCACACGCACCTGGTGCTCGGAAAGCCCCAACATGCCCGCCAACCCATTGCGGATGGGAATTGGGGCTTGCGTCGTGTCCCAGACGGTGAGCGTCTGCATCCGGGCATCCCAATGGGCGACGATACCACGTGTTTCCATGGGAGCAGCATGCCCATGGTCGTAGACAAAGCGACGCTCGATGACGACATCGGCGGCGGCAAGGGCTTCTTCCCAGTTGCCTTTTTCCTGAATGACGTGCGCGGCAATGTTCGTACCCGCATCTTCGTGGACCAGTGGGGCATCGGGTGCGAGGGCGGCTTCGACATCCACCACAGCAGGCAACGGCTCGAACGCTACGTCGATCTGTTCGAGTGCATCTTCGGCAATGTAGCGGCTCTCGGCAACAACCAGCACGATGGGTTCGCCCACGAAGCGGACCTTCTCCTTGGCAAGCGGCACTTGGGTTCGCTTGTTGAACACAGGCATTTTGTGAACCGGCGGCGGTGGCACGAGGAGCGGCCCTGGCTGCCAATAGTCGCCCAAATCTTCGGCAGTGTAAACAGCCACAACGCCAGGCATGGCTTTCGCAGCCGACACATCGATTGCGCGAATGCGGGCATGCGCGTAGGGGCTGCGATAGAAAGCGGCATGCAACATACCAGGCAGATCCACATCGTCCACGAAGAGCGCCCGCCCCGTGAGCAGTTTGGGGTCTTCGTTGCGCCGAACGGGTTTGCCAAAGTAGCGTGTTTCGCGTGCAGTCATGGAGCGCCTCCTCACGCATCTTGGGGGGCGTGCATCAGGCGGCACGCCAGTTTGACGGCTTCGACAATGTGTTGGTAGCCCGTACAGCGGCAAAGGTTGCCCGCCAGGGCTTCACGGATTTCGTCGTCGGTGGGGTTGGGATGCGTTTCGACGAAGGGGAGCAGGCTCATCAGAAAGCCCGGGGTGCAATAGCCACATTGCAGGGCGTGTGTTTCACGGAACGCCTGTTGGAGCGGGTGCAGGTCGGTTTCGTTGGGTGCCACCCCTTCCACAGTGGTAATGGTATGGCCATTGGCCTGCACCGCCAGCATCAGGCAAGAACGGACAGGCTCCCCATCCAGCAGGATGGTACACGCCCCACAGACACCATGCTCACAGCCCACATGTGTGCCGGTCAAGCCCAGCTCATGGCGCAGAAAATCGCTCAATAACAAGCGCGGCTCGACATCGCGCCGATAGGTCGTCCCGTTTACCGTTACTTCGATGCTCAGTTTCTGCATGATTCACCTCATCACTCGGTTGCATGCCCCAACGCATCGCCCAGCGCATCACGCAAGGCGCGCGCCGTGAGCACTTTGGCCAAATGCGTGCGATACGCGGCGCTGGCGTGAATGTCGCTGGATGGCTCGATGTCGTGAGCGACGGCTTCGGCGGCTTCGCGCACCAGCGCTTCACTCGGGGCTGCGCCATCGAGCAGGCGCATGGCGCTTTCGGAAAGGAGCGCAGCGTCGTGAACGCCAAAAAGTGCCACACGTGGGGCGCGAATACGCCCCGCCTCGTCCAGTTGCAGGGTGAGTGCCACACCTGCGAGCGCAAAATCCCCATGGCGGCGTGCCACTTCGCGGAAGGCGTAGCGAGTGTTGGGGGGCATCGGCGGAATGCGAATTTCGGTCAGCAATTCGTCGGGTTCTAGCGCGGTCGAGAAAAGCCCAAAGAAGAAGTCGCGGGCGGGGATGGCCCGTTCGCCACGCTGGCTCCGCGCCACCAGGGTCGCATCGAGCGCCAGGCAGACAGCAGGGAGCTCGGCGGCGGGGTCGCAATGCGCCAGGCTACCGCCAATGGTGCCTCGTGTGCGGATTTGCGGGTGCGCCACGTGAGGCATGGCGGCAGTGATGAGCGGCGCGAGGCGTGCGATCGTCTCATCACGCTCGAGCGTGCGCTGGCGGGTCATGGCGCCAATGCGCAGCATGCCATTGGCTTCGATGAATGCGAGCTCGCTCACAGGATTGAGATCGACCAAAATGGCAGGCGCAGCCAGGCGAAAGTTGAGCGTGGGAATGAGGCTTTGCCCCCCAGCGAGCACCTTGGCGTCCCAACCATGGGTCACCAACACATCGAGGGCCTCTTCGACAGAATGCGCGGCTACGTACTCGAAGGGCGGTGGTTTCATACGCAATCCTCCATGGATAGCATTCGTTTGCGCTTTTTCCACAGGCTTCGCAAAATGAAGCGGCTCGCGATGAGGAAGACAGAACATCGATTCACCAGATGAACGACGAAAAGCCTCGACCACCATACGACCGCTACAACGAACCGTTTGCGTCTGTGTACGCCATTGCCGACCTGTTCGAGCACCTTGGCGTGGCGTATGCGCTTGGCGGTGCTTGTGCCCGTCTGGCGTATGGGGCGCACCCTCGCAAGGTGGATGCCACCGTTTTCATTGCCGAAATGCCCGATACGCTGAAAGATCCCTTCATCGAAGCAACCCAAACACGCTTTCACGTCGAGCAGACAACGCCACGCGAGATACGACTGAAACGGCTCTCGACGCTGTTCGATGTTCGCATTCGGCTGGCACGTCCACCTTTCGAGACGGAAATGCTTGCCCGCCGACAAGAACATGGCTTGGGGCGGCGACGTTTGGTGTGGGTTCTCAGCCCCGAAGATGCCATTTTGAGTGCCCTTTTCTGGTACGATCGCAGTGGCGGTGCACAGATTGCGTATTGGGATGATGCGGTGGATATGCTCCACACACAGGGCGATACACTCGACCGTGCGTATCTCGATGCCTGGGCGCAACGCCTGGGCCTACGCACGCTTTTGCATGCCGCACAAGACGCATCTGTCTAAGCACCTATGCCTTGCGTTTCATCCGCTCCAAAATCGACATGAGCCGTTCATTGCCCCCGGCGGGCGGCCGCCAATCCACCCACACAACAGGGACGCCCTGGGCTTCCATGCTCTGGTAGAATGTTTCGATGCCGACGTTGATAGCAGCGAACGGTTTTTCGAGCCGTGCCACATCCACGGGACGGATGGTATGGTGAAGCGCAAGGCGCTGGACAAGCGCCCCAGCCCAGCGCACGGCATCGGCGTTGGTAGGGAAGAGCCGCGCTCCCGCTTGCTCGAACTGCGCCATTTGCTCGGCGCTGTTCTGGGGATCATCCTCGGTCCCTACGACCACCACGCCTATCTCCAAACGCCGCCCTTCGGCAGCCGCAGTCGCACGGGCCTGCTCGATCGCAGGGGCAAGGTCCGCAGCGGGGTTGGGGTGCGCCCCATAGCCGAGCACCACATCCAGCAGAATGACGGCAACCGTGGGGTCGGCGGCTTCGCGGGCTAAGAAGCGCAAGCGCAAGTCGTTGTCGATCATGGGGTGCAGACGCCCGACGGTGAACTCGTCTGCGCCCAGGTCGAGCACGGTGTGGTCGCGCGTCGTCGTCGGGTCGTCGAGCGCATAGGCTGGGTCGAGTGGGGCGTTGGAATAGACGGCGGGCAGGTAGTCGCGCAAGAGCAGAAGCGCTTCGTAGGCCAGTGTGCCGCCTGAGTAGAGCCCGCGCAAAAAGCGTTGCTTCGTGGCAAACCCACTTGTGTCGGGCGGTTCGGCGACGGCGGGTGTGGATTCTACCAAGCGCACGGCGCGCTCGGCCGTTTCGGCCAATGTGCGGGCGAAAAAGAGCGTGCCATCCTGTTCACGTGGCGGTTCGTAGCCAATGAAGTTGACGACCGTCGGTTTGTTGGTCGCACGCGCCGCCTGCAACACCTCGTCCACGATGGCGGGATCGGGCGGTTTGGAAACGAGGACGATGACCCGCGTCGCCGGATCACGTGCCAGAATATCGAGGGCTTGTACAGTTGTGAGAGCCCCCACATCGGCACGCAGGTCGCGCGAGCCCGTGCCAAACGCATGCGTGATCCCACTTCCGAGGTGATGGATGCGCGTGCTCACTTCTTGCAAGCCCGTACCGGATACGGCGACCATGCCGATGGGCCCGCGACGCACCTTGTTGGCAAAGCCTAGTCCCACACCATTGACAATCGCCGTGCCACAGTCCGGCCCCATGACGAGCAAGCCTTTTGCGGCCGCATCACGCTTCAAAGCGATTTCCTCTTCCAGCGGCACATTGTCGCTGTACAGAAAGACGTGGCGGTCGAGACGCAAGGCTTCGCGTGCCACACTCGCAGCATAGCGTCCGGGCACGGAGATCAAGACCCATTCGGCGTCGGGCCGTTGGCGGAGCGCCCCTTCCAACGAGCGAGGGCGGTAGATGGCATGTGTCTGCGCCTGTCGGCGCTGCAAGAGGTCATCCACACGCGCCAGTGCTGCGTGGGCGGCGGCCTCGGTTTCGGCGCGGATGGCAATCACCAGGTCTTCGGGATTGGCAGCACGGGCTTCATCTGTGAGCAAGCCATTTTGCGCCAGAATGTCTTTGTTCGCATCGGTCCCCATGACGACACCGGCATCGAGCACGCCGGGTTCGTCGAGCAAAGCACGCTGCAACTGCATCAAAACCACGGAGTCGTAATAAGCGCCTTGACGAATGTCGGTTTGCACGTGAGACACGGGAGACTCCTTCTTCATTCTTTCACATATGGCTCACCAAGCGCCTGTGGGCGAGCGCCCCCCCATCGGCTGCGGAACCAGTCGGTCGAGATCAACACCAACACCAAAATGGTGACGATGAACGGTACGGTGCGCCAGATGTAGCGCGAGAAAAGCCCCGGCAAGAGCAGTTCAGGGTTGAGAGAGAGTTGCCAGAGTGTTCCAAACAAGATGGCGCCCCCCAACAGAAGGATGGGGTTCCACATGGAGAAAAAGACCAATGCCAACGCGATGAACCCCCACCCCATGAGGAAGTTGTAATTCCAGACGGGGTTGTAGTAGAGTGCGTAGAGCGCGCCGGCGAAGCCTGCCAATGCGCCTCCAAAGATGGTGCATGCGTAGCGAATGCGCGTCACGCTGATGCCCGAGACATCGGCAACGTCGGGGGCTTCGCCAACGGAACGCACAGCCAACCCCCAACTGGTTTTGTCGAGCACGAACCACACCACCCCCACAAGCGCCACAGCCACGAAGAAAAAGGGCGAAAGGCCACCAATCGTCGGCAAGCGCTCCAATCCCAACGGGCCTGTGTAGGCACTGCCGATGTAGGTGGTGATACCAAAACCAAAGATCCAGATCCCCATACCGCTCACCACCTGGTCGACCCGTAGGGTAACGGAGAAAAAGGCATGCAACAGCCCCAGCAACGCCCCAACCAACACGCCAACGACGAAGCCGAGCGTATAACTGCCTGTGGTTTTGGTAACGATGAAGCCGAGCGTCGCTCCAAAGAGCATGATGCCTTCGACACCCACGTTGAGCACACCGCCGCGCTGATCTACGAGTTCGCCCACACCAGCGAAGGTGAAAATCATCGCTGCTTCCAGGCTACGCAAGAAAAAAGCAAGCATATGCGCCCTCTCTTATGCCCGATCGACAATGAGGCGATAGCGGTAGAAAAACTGAAACGCCACGAGAATGATCATCAACACCCCCATAAGGGCGTAATCCACCCCAAAACCCAGGTGCAACTTTCCCTGCGCAAAGCGCCCACCAATCGAAAGCCCCCCGAAGAGGAGCGCCACCGGCAACGTTGCTAGCGCATTCCCTTGCGCAATCAAGCCGCAAATGATGCCGAAAAACGCCAAATCGCCGATGGTGTTGTAATCGCGAGCGATTTTGTAGACGCCGGGTACTGCCGCGAAGTAGTGGTACGCCGCAAGCCCCGCAATCGCGCCCCCCAGCAGAAAAACCACCAGCGAGATGCGTGGGACGTTCACGCCAGCATAGCGAGCCGCTTTGGGGCCCAACCCCACAGCCCGAATCTGATAGCCAAGGCTGGTACGCCGAAAGAGCAGGTCGATGCCAAATGCCAGCCCCAACACCAAGAGAATGGTGAAGGGAACACCGCCAATCAATGGTGCGCGAAGCGAGGTGGGCAACGTAAACCCTTCACCACGTCCGCCAGGGTTCATGAAGATGCCGCCATCCTTGATGGTATGTGAGACGATCCAAAAGGCGATGAAGTTGAGCATCATCGTGACGACGATTTCGTTGACATCCCAACGGCCTTTCAGCCAGCCAGCGATGCCCCCCCAGAGCGCACCGCCCAACATGGATGCGCCAATCATCAGCGGTAAGACGACCCAAGGCGAAAGCGGCACGTTCGGCGACGTCTTCCCCCCAAAGAGATAGACGACGCCATAGCCCGTAAGGGCCCCGATGTAGAGCTGCCCTGTCATGCCAATGTTCCATTCCCCCGCTCGCAATGGCACGATGAAGGCATAGGTGCAGAGTGTCAGAAAGATGAAACGGCTCAATGACAGGCGCAAACCATTGGGGTTGAAAAAGGCATAGCGAAAAATCTCGCGATACGCTTGCTGTGGGCTGGCATCGGCAAAGATGAAGACGAAGCCGAACAAAAAGAGCCCCACCACCAGCGCGAGCAGCGAAAACAGAGCCGCTTCCCATGCGGGCAATGTTGCGCGTCGAACCACTCGAATGCGATAGCCTGTCAATGTCATGCGTTCGCCCTCGTTCGACCGCCGGCAATCATGGCACCAATCGTCTCTTTGTCAGCTTGCTCGGCGGGAATCAGTTGCACGATACGCCCTTCGTACATGGGCGCGATAATGTCGCTCAGCATCAAAATCTCGTCCAGATCTTCGGAGATGAGGATGACCGCCGCACCAGCGGCGCGCGCATCCAGCAACCGACGCTGCACGAATTCGGTGGCCCCAATATCCAGTCCTTGGGCGGGCAAGTTGGCAATCACCAGTTTGGGCTGGCGCGACAGCACACGCCCCATGATGACTTTTTGCAAGTTGCCGCCAGAAAGCGTTTTGGCTTTGACATCCGGGCTCGGCGTCACCACCTGGTATGTCTCGATGATGGATTCGGTCAATGCACGCAACTTTTTCTCGTTCAAGAGCCCGTTTTGCACATAGCGTTCGTCCCAGAAGTAGTTGAGCGTGACATTTTCGACGAGTGTAAAATCGCCAATCGACCCGACCTCGGTCCGTTCGGCAGGCGTGTACCCGATGCCAAGTTGCCAGCGTTCGAGGACAGAGGCGGTCGTGATGTCACGCCCCAGGAAGCGGATACGCCCATGTTCCACGGGACGCAAGCCCGCCAGCACTTCTGCCAGCTCGTGTTGACCATTGCCAGCGACACCAGCAACGCCCAGCACCTGCCCAGCGCGCAGGCTGAACGAGACATCGTTGAGCGCAAGGCCCCCCTTGTCATTGCGAGCCGTCACATGTTCGACCTCAACCACCACGTCACCCGGCGTGGCTGGCGGTTTCTGGATGTCGAACAAGACTTCGCGCCCCACCAGCAGTTGCGCCAATTCGCGCTCGTTGGTGTCGCGTGTGGGGAGCGTGGCCACCACACGTCCGCGCCGCAAGATCGTCACACGGTCGCTGATGCGGAAGATGATGGGCATTTTGTGGGTGATGAAAGGCACCACCCCCAGGTTGTTGGCGGTCATGCGCTCGATCGCTTCCAGCAGTCGGTCGGTCTCGACAGGTGTCAGCGCCGACGTTGGTTCGTCCATGATGAGGATGTGCGCGCCACGATAGAGCGCCTTCACGATTTCGACGGCTTGCTTTTCACCTTCGGTCAATTGCCACACCCGGGCATACAGATCGAGATTGAAGCCATACATTTCGGCGATGGCAGCGACCTCTTCGGCAGCTTCGCGCACGTTCAACACCCCACGGGCTTTGGGATGCCCCAACAAGATGTTTTCCAGCACGGTATGCGCCGGCACCAACTTGCGGTGCTGATGCACCATGCCAATCCCATAGCGGATGGCATCTTGCGGAGAAGAGAAGCGCACGGGGTGCCCACGCAAGTAGATTTCGCCCTCGTCGGGTTGCAGCAAGCCGAAGAGAATGCTCATCAGCGTGGTTTTGCCCGCGCCATTTTCCCCCAGCAAGGCGTGAACTTCTTGGGCACGAATCTCGAAATCGATGTGATCGTTGGCGACGACCCCGCCGGGGAAACGCTTGGTGATCCCCTGCGCACGTAGTAAGACCTCGCCGGGCTGCACGTTCGCCCAAAATTCGTCGGCCAAATCATTTGCAGGTGTGCGTCGTCCGAACATGGCTTCTCCTAGGTCGTCGATACAAAACGCCCCCATGCAGCACGAACGCATGGGGGCATCGGCGCAACTTATTCGAGGATGTTGATTCCCGCCAAGTCGAAGTTGAATTTGGAGAGCAACCAGGCATCGTCGGGCATTTCGTTGGCTGGCTTGACGACTTCACCTGCCGGCGGCACGCTCAGTCCTTCCAATTCGAGCCCCGTGCCGTTGCTCACGAACTCATGCGCAAAGAAGGGGTCCCAGACACCCTTCATCATCTGGTCGCGCCGCGCGGCCACCAGGTCCACGATCTCTTGTGGGATGAGATCGCGCGCATTGGGGCTAATCGCCTCTACCCCCACCTTGCCATCGTTCATGATGTCCACAGTGGAAATGCGCGTCCCATCGGCCAGCACCATCTGGTCGTCCATGCCCAGGTAGAGCACGTTGATAGGTTGACGATCGCGGGCGAGCCAATCCTTGACCATGCGGTCGTAAATCACTTCCCAGCGGGTGTCGAACGAGACGGCCACGGTTTTCAGCCCACCCCAGCCATATTCGCCAACGATGTCCATATCCTTACCGACATACCAGATGCCCTGTTCCCCAGCAACATCCAATGGCGAGCCAGAATCGGTCTGCTGGGTTAGAACGTCCACGTTGTACTGCTCAACAAGTGTCGTGGCAATGTCACGTTCTTCGGTGGGGTTGTACCAATCACCCACGTACTTCACGTAAATGTTGACGTCTTTGCCAAGCAACGCCGCGGCATCTTGCACACCCAGCGTAAAACCAGCTTGGCGGCGGATCACCTGCACCGATGGGAAGGCCGAGACCACGCCAATGTTGCCAGTCTGTGTCAGCGCACCGGCAATCAGCCCTTCGAGATAAAGCGCCTGATACTGGCGTGGGAAGAAGCGAATGAAGTTGGGGCGAGTCGTCAGGTCGCTGGCAATGACCGAGGCAAAATAGACATCGGGGTACTTGTCGGCCAGTTCGACAAGTGGCAGCCCCATGAACTCGGCATTCCCAACCACGATGTCCGCGCCTTCGCCTGTGATGAGCTCCTCGGCAAAGGGCACCGTCCCATCAGGGCCTACTTCTTCGCGATAGATGTACTCGACCGTGGGGTACTTTTCCGCCACCCGTTGCCCAGCGCGGTGGTGCGCCCCCGACCAAGTGGTGCCTTCGATGACACTAAAATGCTCGATCGCAAGCGTCGCCACGGATTCCATCGTGGGCGTACTTTCTTGCGAAGAAGATTCTTCCGAGGAAGCCGCCTCCTCCGAGGGAGCACTCTCCCCACCACCGCTCGTGGAACCGCCACACATCGTGGTAAAGAGTGCCATGAGCAACAAGAGGGCCAATACCGCCAAACGACGGAAAATCGCAGCAAAGGATACAGCACGCATAGCAGGCTCCTTTCACTTGTTCTGCTTGAGACCAGCACACCTTGGGGACAAACGGCAGCCACGGCGAGCAAGAGTGTTGTGTATGCTAACAAAGCCAATGACAGTTGTCAATCCGAATACACCAATTGAATACATTCCAGATTGTTGGCGTAGAGGTGCCCAGCTGATTACCTGCTACTTGCCACGCATCCGTGTTGAAAAAAATGCGTAGCCCAAAAGGCACATGGACAGAATGGCCCTTTCGATTTATATTTGGATTGGTCCATTCTCGATGAGGAGACCAAGAGCAATCATGAACGACACAAGGCTTTTTTCTACTCAATCGAATGGCACGACATCACCTTTCTACCGCATTTTGATCGTCGATGACGATCCATTCATTCTGGAATTGGTGCGACGGAAGCTCGAACAGTCTGGCTTCGAGGTGATGAGTGCGCAATCTGGGCACGAAGCGTTGACGCTCATCCAACAAAAGGGGTTGCCCCATCTTGCGCTCCTCGACATCAACATGCCGGGAATGGACGGGTTCGATCTGAGCCGCCGCCTACAAGCGTTCAGCGATGTACCAGTCATCTTCCTCACGGCGGTTGACGAAGAAGATACCATCGTCGAAGGTATCCAACTCTTCGCCGAGGATTACGTGACCAAACCATTCAGCCCGCGCGAACTCGTGGCACGTATCAACCGCGTGTTGCGCCGCATTGGTGATTTTCGCTACACACTCAACCCTATCATTCAGGTGGACGAGCATCTCGCGGTTGATTTTGGGCATCAACGTGCGCTGGTAGAGGGCAAAGAAGTGCCGCTGACACCCACCGAAACCAAGCTGCTCTACATTCTGATGCGCAACGCCGGGCGCCCTGTGTCGCATGATTTTCTGATTCGCCGGCTGTGGCCTATGGAAGAAGTCTTCGAAGATTCGCTGCGCGTCCATGTCCACCGTTTGCGGCACAAAATCGAACCGACCCCTTCCAAACCACGCTACATCAAAACGGAACGCGGCATCGGCTATCGTTTCGCCATCGAACCGGATTGAGCCGCCCGCACACCCAACTGGCTACGACCGCATATTGTGTCCACCAATATGCGTTTTTTGTTTTCTTCCGCACTAGTAATAGGCACTGTAACATTCTCCTCTTACACTGAAAGCACCCTATCTGCAAACCTTTCAACATTCACATTCGCACCGAGGCCGAACATGCCGACTGATTTTCTCCTCGAGACATTAGCGGAAACGCTTTCATTTGCTTACGTTCGCTTTACACCACAAGGTGCGAAAATCGAAGCTGGGGGCGCCTCACATCTCATTCCAGATGGCGACACATTGGCCGCCTGTGCACCCTTTGTCTCGCAAAAACCTGATTTGCTCATGCTCGCACAGCGTGGGCGCCCGGTGCATATGATTCTTCCAACAGGAAAGCCGCCGCACCAGCGCTGGCTCGAATATAGCATTCGATTGATCAAAGAACCACGCTCCTGGCTCCTGGTGATCCGTGACAGCACCGAACGCGAGCGATTGCGCCAACGTATCACCGCCCTGCAAGCCGAACAACAACGCACCCAGGGTGATATTGGGAAATACCGCATGGCCTTGGAACGGGCACACCGCGAACAGGAAGCCCAACACCGCCACAGAACGTTGTTTCTGGCGGCCCTGGCACACCAATTGCGCTGGCCACTGACCGTGCTCAATGGCACCATCGAAATGCTGCTCGATGGTGATTTTGGCCCACTCAGCCCAGACCAGTACCACCCACTCCAAGCGGCCCAGCAGGAATTGGAGCAGATGAACATCCTTGCCGCCCGCTTGCTCGATCTTGCCCGCCTCGAAGCAGAACGCCTGCACCTGCTCATTACGCCCGTCTCCATCGAAAACCTGCTGAAGCGTCTGTACGAAACATGGCAACCACGGTATGCGCAAAAGAAGCAAGGGTTTGACATCATCAGCCCACCGGTGCTCCCCACGCTGTACGCCGACGCACGCCGCCTCATACAAATCCTGGATGAACTCCTCGACAACGCATGGCGACACACACCCGAACGCACCCACATTACGCTCCAGGTCGAGCCGATGCCGGATGCCAGCATCCGCTTCATTGTGCGCGATACGGGACCAGGTATTGCCGACGAAATATCCCCTCACATTTTCAACCCATTCGCCCAAGTGGCACACAAACGCTCATTGCTTGCCATTCGCGAAGGCGTCCACCTTGGGGTGTACCTGGCATACCGGCTTGCACAATTGCATGGCGGCACCCTCGACATCCGTAGCAGCCCGGCGGGCACAGAATGTATCCTGCGGCTTCCTCTTCGTCGCGCACGCCACACCACGGCCACCACACGCCAAAGCGCATAACCCAAAAACAACGAGGGCGCCCTCGTTGTTCATGCTTGGCTTTCGGCTCTCAGGGGCTCTCGATCAGGGGAAAGCAGGCCATGGACAAGCCTTTCAAGGAGACCCAATCGAGATTCGACAAAGTGCCTATCTTCGCCTGCCAGCCCTATTCAGCCCGTATGTGGTGCAAGAGGCAGACAGAGACAAACCGCCCCCGAAGGGGCGGCCTGGTGTGCGAACTGTGCGAACAAAGAAGCGTTATGGAGTTGTGGGAGCAGTCTCCGGTTCGCTTTCGGGTTCAGGGAGTGGCGTCGGTGTTGGCGGCGGGCTCGCGGGTTGTTCGCCCAGCACCTGCGTAAAAATCTCACTGGGCAAAATGAACTGCCCCGATCCAACGATGAGCGGGAATTCGCCATTCCATGCCTGCACCGACTGCCACGCAATGACGGCCTCACTCAAACTCTCTGCAATCAGGCGGTTGGCTTCCGCTTGCGCCTGCGCCTGAATCAGAATCGCCTGGGCTTCGGCCTCGGCTTGCAAGCGACGCGCTTCGGCTTCACCCTGCGCAATCCCGATGCGTTCTAGGCGCTGCCGTTCGGCTTCGGCCTCGGCTTCGATGATCAAGCGTTCTTTCTCGAACTTCGCTTGTTCCGCCAAATTCTTTTTGGTGATGATGTTCTCTGCCTCGATCTGCTTGCGTTCCACGGCGGCTTTGTACTCGTCCGTAAACTGGATCGAGCGTAAGCCGAAGAAGGTCAATTCCAGCCCCGCCCGCTCGAACTCATCGCGCAACTTGGCAGCAATCTCATCCTGCGCCAACTCGACATTCCCTGAATAGAGATCGCTCGCAGGATACTTCTTCAACGTGTTGCGCACAATCACGCGGCTGGCCGCTTTCACGACACGTTCTACCACTTCCTGTTCCGTGCCCAAGTTGCGCAAGATATCGGGAGCGCGTTCGGGGCGAATGCGAAAACGCACGGTGTAGCGGGCACGAATTTGCTGCCCATCGGACGTTGCCGTATCGACCTCGAAGTCGCGATAATCGGCATTGGAGTACTCCGGATTTTCGGACGTTTCGTAGATGATTTCCTGCGTGCGATAGACGATCACTTCATCGATGAAGGGTGTTTTGAAATGCAAACCTGGGGTGAATACGCCCACGACATCCCCAAAGCGCTTGACGACGCCGACCGTACCAGCCTCGATTTGCACCACACTATCCGCAAAGGCCGTCACCCCCAACACAAGAAGGACAATCCCGAAAAAAGCACTCAATAACACGCGCGCGTTGAGAGGTTTTTTCCGTCGCTGTTGCAGCGTGACGAGGAAAATGGTGACAAATACACCGAGGAAGACTGCCATGAACAAAAAAGACATGGCTCTTGACATACCAAACTCCTTTCTTCTAAGGGTTGAAACGTGATGGAAGGAACAGCATGCATTGGCATTGCAAGCAAGGTCCGTTTCCAATACGAGTGAGGTTTAGTCAGGTTGCACAGAAGGAATGGTAGCCGAGAGTTGGCTATTTGTGAAACACCCCTTCGCTCGCTTTGTAGTCCACGTGCAAAGCGATATACTATGCGAGGTTGTATGCAGAAAAACGAAAGGATGCACCCCATGAGCCTGGTCGATATTTGCCCATCGTGTGGAGCCGTCAACGAGCCCAATGTCGCGTTCTGCGGTGCCTGTGCTGCACCAATGCACGCCGCACCGCTGGCCAATCGTTCACCTGCCCTGCCTGTGAAATGGACGCCACCGCCAGCGGTTGCGCTTGGTGCGACGCTGCTGACGTTGCGCGTTGGGCAATGGCTGGCCAAACGTGTCTGGCAGACGTGGCAGGCACAACGCCACGCAGCCCACGTCCAACCTCGGCCCAAGTCAGGCACGAAAGCGCCTCAGCGCGCACACGTGCGTATTCGCCGCCGATGGGCGTGGGGCACACCGAATGGATTGCGTGAATGGGGTGAGGAAGACATCATCATCGAATAGGCATGCGGGCATGCGCATGCCAGAAAGCGGAGTTGTACAATGAAGCGAAAACCGTTGGTTGCCCTCGTTGGTCGCCCAAATGTTGGGAAGTCAACGTTGTTCAACCGTCTGATTGGAGAAAAGAAAGCCATCATCGAGGATTTGCCCGGCACCACTCGCGACCGAGTGTATGGCGAAAGCGAGTGGGTTGGGCGCACGTTCAATGTGGTGGATACGGGCGGGCTCGTCCTCGCGCCCGAAGACGATGATGCCTTCACACCACACATCCGCGAGCAGGCGCTGCTCGCCATGAACGAAGCCGACATCATTGTCTTCATGGTGGATGGGAGCGAAGGAGTAACTGCCGCCGATGAAGAGGTAGCCGAATTGTTGCGCCGTACCGAGAAGCCCGTGATACTGGCCGTCAACAAAACCGAGAATGAAGAGCGCCGCCTGAACGCCGCTGAATTCTACGCGCTGGGGTTGGGCGACCCCATCGAAATCTCGGCGATCCACGGCATGGGCACAGGCGACCTGTTGGATGCCGTCGTGGCGCATTTTCCACCAGGGCGGTTGGATGCGTTCGATGAAGAAGATGACGAGAGCGTACGTATTGCGATTGTTGGCCGCCCTAACGTTGGCAAATCCAGCCTGCTGAACCGCATTTTGGGGCAAGACCGTTCCATTGTGAGCGACGTTCCTGGCACCACGCGCGACGCCATCGATACACGCATCACCTACTACGGCCACCCCATCACGCTGATCGATACGGCAGGCATTCGCCGCCGCGGGCGTATTCAACGTGGGGTGGAAAAGTACAGCGTCCTACGCTCGATGCGGGCAATCGACCGTGCACACGTTGCCCTGCTGGTGATTGATGCCACCGAGGGGGTGACCGCTCAGGATGCCCATATCGCTGGCTACATTTTGGATGCGTACAAAAGCGTGATTGTGGTTGTCAACAAATGGGATCTCATCGAAAAAGAGACCTACACCATGCTCGAATATGAGCAACGCATTCGCGCCGCGCTGAACTTCATGGACTACGTACCACTCATTTTCGTGTCGGCCAAAACGGGGCAACGTGTCGCCAAAATTCTCGACCTGGTGCTCACGGTGTACGAAGAACGCTTCAAGCGTATTCCCACAGGCGAGTTCAACCGCCTTTTGACCGAAGCCCAGGCACGTCACGCCCCCCCCAGCGAAGGGCGCCGCAAATTGCGAATCAAGTATGGTACGCAAGCCGAAGTCGATCCGCCCACATTCGTCTTGTTCATGAACCATCCCGACCTGATGCATTTCAGCTATGAACGCTATCTCGAAAACCGGATTCGTGAACGCTACACGTTCTTGGGGACCCCTTTGCGCTTCCGCTACCGCAGGAGCGACACACACGAGAAAAAAGAGGTCAAAGCCGGGCGAAAGACGCGCACCAAAAAGCGCTAATGCGCTTGGCGGCACGAACCCGAAAGAAAGGCGAGCAGAGAGACACTGCTCGCCTTTCTTCCCTTGACCGAAGGAGGAGCAACCTATGAGCGCCGTTGTTTCCGTCTTGCTGATCGTCGTTCTCTCCTACTTCATCATCCGTATTGCTGCGGTCGCCCTGACGATCACAGGGCTTGCCGAAGATGTCGCCATTTTCCAAGCCACCTCGGCCTTCACAGGTGTCGGCTTCACAACCAACGAATCCGAAATGATCGTCGATCACCCCGTCCGCCGTCGTATCGCGCTGACGCTCATGTGGATTGGGAACATCGGCATCGTTACCGGTATCTCGTCGCTCATGCTCGCCTTTTTAGGGGCCAGCGGCCGAGCACAAGCCGAACGCCTATTCGTACTCCTGCTGGGGCTCGCCTGCCTTTGGGTCTTGGCCCACAGCGAACGTCTCGAACGGACTATCTCGAAGGTCATCGAACAAGCACTCGCCCACTGGACAGACCTCGATATTCGCGACTATGCGGCGCTCCTCCGTCTTTCCGGCGAATATGAAATCATCGAACTCTTCGTCGAAGAAGGCGACTGGGTCGCGCACAAAACGCTGGCGGAACTGGAACTGAACGAAGAAGGTATCCAGGTGCTGGGGATTGTGCGGCCAGACGGCACGTATGTCGGTGCCCCCACAGGACGCACGCGCGTTCTGCCGGGCGACACGCTCATTCTCTACGGACGGGCGTCTCTGCTGGCGGAACTGGACAAGCGCATCGAAGGGGCAAGCGGCGATCGCGCCCACGAAGCGGCCTGTGTCGAGCAACAACGCATCCTCAGCGAACAAGCGCAGACCGACCACTATTCGGATTACCGCGAAGAGGCCGCCTAATTCTTACGAACGACGAAGCACCATTGCCAGCGCATGCTTCACATCTTCCAACGCCTGCTCGCGCTCGGTTTCATTGGCGCACGCCCCAATAGATGATTCAATCTGGGCTTCCAACACTTTCACGATCACTTGATTCATTGCCGCCTTGACCGCCAACATCTGCACGAGCAGGCTATCGCAATCTTCATGGTCGGCCAACATGCGCCGAATAGAGCGCACATGCCCTTCGATACGTGCCAAACGCGCATCGATATTTTTTTCCTGTTCGGGCGAAAGGGAAATACGTTCAGGTGCTGACATGCTCCTTCCTCACGATTGGTGTGTTCTACGGAGTATACGCACGTTTGGCGCATCGTCATATCCGCCCCCTGTACAGAAATGCCGCGTGGACACATCCTGCTCGAACGTGTGCGCAGCCAGTTTCGGATCTTTCACCAGCGTGAGAAGCAAGTGATACAAGGGCATTCCGCGTAGCGACTTACCTTGTAGTCTGCCCCATTTGCGATACACTCCTGGCGCTATTTCACCAGAGAGGAGGCGCAGATGGCAGGAAAGTATTACGAAGACCTAGAAGTTGGACAGCGTATCGAACATTCGTTGGGGCGTACCATTACCGAAGCCGACAATACGCTCTTTTGCGCCTTGACGATGAATACCCAACCCTTGCATCTGAATGAAGATTTTGCCGCTACTACCCCTTTTGGACGTCGCATCGTCAACGGCATTTTCACCATGGGGTTGGTCGTTGGGTTGACCGTCCCCGAACTGACCGAGGGCACGATCATTGCCAACTTGGGCTATGAGCGCGTCGTCCATCCAAAACCCGTTTTTCACGGTGATACAATTTATGTCGAGACGGAAGTGCTGGAAAAGCGCCTTTCCAAATCGCGCCCTGAATGTGGCATCGTGCGGCTCAAGCATATCGGGCGCAACCAGCATGGCGAGGTTGTCGTGGAACTCGAACGCACGGTCATGTTCAAACGTCGTCCTGCCAATTCAACCCAAACAGGAGTATAGCCGATGATTCGCATTCGCCGTTCTCTGCTTTTCATGCCTGGCAACGAAATGCGCAAAATCATCAAGGGCGCACAACTTGGCCCTGATGCTGTCATCATGGACCTCGAAGATGGCGTCGCGCCGAGCCGCAAGGAAGAAGCGCGCCAAACCATTCGCGACGCATTGGAGACGGTCGATTTCAGGCATACCGAGCGCCTTGTGCGCATCAATCCCATTGGCTCGGGGCTGGAAGTGGATGACTTGCGTGCGACCATCGGTGGCAAACCCGATGGCTACGTCATCCCCAAAGTCGAAAGCGCCGAGCAGGTGCGCTGGGTGAGCCACTGGCTGACAGCCGCCGAACGCCGCCACGGCTGGGAGATGGGTTCCATTCGCTTGGTTCTGCTCATCGAAACGGCGCGGGGCGTTCTGAACGCTGCGGCCATCGCTGCTGCCGATGAACGCATCGATGCGCTGGCGTTCGGTTCGGAAGATTACGCCGGTGATGTTGGCGCGATACGCACGCGCGAAAGCCTGGAAATTCTCTACGCCCGCAGCCATGTGGTGGCCGCTGCTGCTGCGTACGGTCGGCAAGCCATCGGCACGGTCTTCATCGACCTGCACGACCTGGACGCGTTCCGCGAAGAAGCCCAATTCGAATTGCAACTTGGCTACACGGGCAAACTAGCCATTCATCCCCGCCAGGTGCCCGTCATTCACGAGGTCTTCACGCCCTCGCCCGAAGAAGTGGAGCGCGCGCGAAAATTGCTGGAAGCCTTCGAGGCCCACAAAGCCGAAGGGCGCGGGGCTTTCGCCTACGAAGGCAAAATGGTGGACATGCCAATCATTCGTGCCGCGCAGTGGGTGCTGGCACGTGCCCGTGAGGTGTAAGCCTTGCCTCTCGACTACCTGCACTTTCTCCGTTCGCGTGTCGGGCGGCGCAAAATTCTGATGGTCTTTGCCTCGGCCTGCGTCGAAGATGACGCAGGTCGTTTGCTCTGGCAACAACGTGGCGATTTTGGCTGGTGGGGACTGCCTGGCGGTATCCTGGAATACAACGAAGACCTGGAAACCTGTGTGGTGCGCGAAGTGTACGAAGAAACCGGCCTGCACGTGGTGCCCACGCGGCTGGTTGGCGTCTACTCATCCCCCGACTACGACGTGCGCTACCCCAATGGCGACGAAGTTCAGCAGATCACGTTCTGCTATGCCTGCCGCATCACCGCTGGTCACCTGGTTGCCGACGGCGACGAAACCCGCGCGCTGGCCTGGTTCGCGCCAGATGAGTGCCCCCCCACCGCCCCCTGGTATGCTGCCATGGCCGCCGACTGGGCGGCGCATTTGCCCCATCCAACATTCGATCGTGGTTCGCCGGGCCACGCGGCGGGCGAAGCATACGGGCGCATCCTGCGCCGTTTCATCGGCCCAGCTGGGTACATCCAGCCGCGCGCAGCCGCTGCCGTCTGGGACGCCGAGGAGCGCTTGCTGCTTTATCGGCGTCGCGACAGTGGCCGGTGGGCATTGCCCGGTGGCGACATGCAACTGGGCGAACGCCTTGACATGGCCGCCGTGCGCGCTGTCAGCACGAAAAGCGGCGTCTTGGTTGTACCCACCCGCGTGCTTGCCGTCTATTCCGACCCTGCCGCGTGGACCTTCCGTGTCGAACAGGAACACGAAACGCGCGTCATCTTGGGCCTTTTCGCCTGCCGCGCAACGTGCATCCCTCCTTTGCATCCCACTGCCCACGCGCTCGACATTGGCTTCTTTTCACCACAGGCACTCCCCCCGCTCGACGAACGCTTTGGCAATGCCCGTCTCGTGCAAGATGCCATCGTCGCAGGCCCCCCCTTGGATGCCGATAGCGACGCGTAAGAAGGCCATTCGCCAACGTTTATTGGGAATGAGGGAGCCCTCGTTCCGGTTGCGATTTCCCTATCCCATCGCACAGTCAACCTGGTTACGCGCACAACAGCGTACATGCCACCCCTCCACGCAGCGCATCTTGCAAGCGCCTGACCACCATCCACCCTCGGGATGCAAGCTCGCTCCTTCACCCGCCGTGCTTGGTGTATGAACCGATGCACATACGAAAGGAGATACGCGTATGCGAACCCGTTTCTTCTTCCGGTCGATTGGCGTAGCGGTGATTCTGAGCCTGCTCATCCTCGTCCTCTTTGCACTCGCTCCCACCCGTACCGTCTTCTCACGCCCCACGCCCCCTACACGCCATGCCGATCTTTCCCCTAACACCACCCCCATCACCGATGACATCCTCACCCATACCGTCTGGACACGCGCCCAAAGCCCCTACATCGTCCAAACCACACAGGTGCGCGTTGCCAGCGGGGTCACCCTCACGATCGAGCCCGGCGTCGAGGTGCAATTTACGCAAAGCAGTGGCTTGCTCGTCGAAGGCAATCTCGTGGCTGTCGGCACGATCACCCAGCCCATCACTTTCACCGGCACCACACAACAGCCCGGTTGGTGGAATGGCATCCGTATTCAGGGAGACCTGCAAGGCGACATTGCCAATCTGAATCGCGGCAGTCGCTTCGCCCACGTCACGATTGCCTACGGCGGCAACAGCTACGCCAACCTCGTGCTGGACGATGCCCACGCAACGATCGACGGGAGCACCTTCCTCGGGAGCAGTGGCGATGGTATCTACACGCTGGGCGAAGGGGTCGTGGACGTGCGCAACAGCCGCTTCATCAGCAACACCGACTACGCCTTGATGCTGAACATGGGCGCGCTCGACCCCATCCTCGCCAACCTGGATGCCAGTGGAAACGGTCACGATGCCGTTGGTTTGCGGGCTTCCGCCAGCACCGACATGACCGGCGACTATGTCTGGGAGAACCCCGGTCTCCCCTACGAAGCGGTCGGGCATGTCATTCTGGAAAAAGGCGCGACGTTGACTGTCGAGCCCGGGGTGGAGGTGCGTTTCGATCAGAGTACAACCCTCCTCGCCTATGGCACCCTTCAAGCCTTGGGCACGGCCACCCAGCCCATCACCTTCACCGGCACCACCCAACAGCCCGGCTGGTGGGATGGCATACAAATCGTTGGGACGTCGGATGAACCCAACCTGGGCAACGAGCTGGCCTATGTGACCTTGGAATATGGTGGCCGCAACTACGCCAACCTGCGCATCCTACATGCCCAGGTGCAGGTGAACCACAGCATCATCCGCTACAGTGACAACGACGGCATCTACGCCGATCTGGGAAGCACCGTAGGTGTTCGGGCAAGCCAGATCGTGACCAACGCCGACTACGGCGTTTGGAACCATTACAGCAATCCACCACTCCGCGCCGAATACAACTGGTGGGGAGACGCCAGTGGCCCTTGGGAAGCCAGCACGAACCCCAGCGGCAACGGGGACAAGGTCAACTTCTACGTCTTCTACTCTCCTTTCCTCACCGCGCCAGACGAAGAACCGCCAGCCATCGCGCCAGGAAGCGCTGCCGTCATCACCATCGAACCCGAGCGATGGTATGTGCCCATTGGAGGGTTCCCCGGCTGGGTCACCATCACGTTGCGCGATGGTGCCGGCAACCCTATGCCCGGATACCAGGTCAATCTCTCGACAGACCTAGGGAGCGTGACCGATGGGGGGCTTACCGACGCCTCGGGACGAACCTTTGCTTACGTCACGTCGGATACGCCCGGCGATGCCGAACTCGTTGCCACACTCGATGGCGCCGCCTACCACGATGCGCTCCCCGCCATCACCACGCTCACCTTCTACGATCCGCTGAGCGACCTAATACCCGAGCTTGCTGCCGAAAGCGCCGCCCCTTACGCGAGCAACGCCATCGAAATCACTCCCTTGCCTATCGTGCAAGGCGTTTCGACGACCATCAGTGTCGATCTCACTAATCCCAACGATTTTCCCATCGTCGTCACGGGGACCTTTGGCATTGCCCAACAAAGCATCGGGCTCACCTTTGGCCCACTCGGCGGGATTCAAAGTGTCGAGATTCCTGCCAACGACACCCGCACCATCAGCATCGTTTGGACACCAGCCATCTCAGGGAAGTATTGCGTCGACTTCAACTACGCCTGGGCCCCCGTCTCCCAAACCAACCGTGCACCGCTCTCCCATACACTCAGCGGGCGCATCCGCCGCAATCTGAGCGTCTTCCCGGGCACGATGGAATCGCAACAAGGCAAGGAAAGCCTGGAAAAAGCAGATTTTGCCTTCGGATTGGTGAGCAAAACGCCCGGGGCGAAACATTTGGCGCCCCAGAAATTCATCGTCTCGCGTTGGTGGCAATGGGTCAAAGAGACCGCTGCGGAAATCTCCCGCCAACTGGGTGGCGATCCACCGCGGCAAGATTACCGTGCCATCGCCATGCCCGAATGGCCCAATGTGCCGCTGGAAAGTGCGGGACCAGATCTTTCACAAGCCCGCGCCGACGCCATGAACGCTGTCACCCTGGGCTTGATGGATATTCTCGCCTACGGCAATGCTGCCATCATCTCGCTCGACCGGTATGGCGGTGCAGCCGCAGATAGCAACCTAACATGGAGTGCGCAACAAGCCTCGGCGTACATCTACTATCGGGGCAAAATCGGACAAGCGATGCTGGATACGGCCGATGCCTTGGATGCTTTCGTTCAAGTGTTGGAAGCCGAAGGCGATGGCGAATTCATCATCACACTGGATGACGTACTCGCCTACCAAGACCGTCTCCGCACACAAGGCTTCACCCAAGAGGAACGCGATGAGGCCTACGCGCTCGGCTGGACCGATGCGCAAATCGAAGCCTACCGCCAAGCGATCATTGCCGAAGACCCCATGCTGCTGAGTGGCGATCTGGTGCAAAAACTGCGCGACGAAGCCCAAACCCTGCGCGAAACCGGCACGATTCTGTTGGCCGAGCAAAATTACGCCCAACCTGCCACCACCACGTATGCTGCCACCTCGACAACAGCCAACACCCTCGTGCTCGTACACGATGTGCGTGTGCCCATCCAGGTCGGCAACCCCGCCGCGACGACCGACACCATCACGCTGCGCACACGCCCAATGAACATGCCGCTCGATTGGAGCGTCTCCGTCTCCCCGGCATCCGTCACGCTCGCCCCCGGCGAAATCATCACCGCCACCGTCACGGTTGCTCCCGGCGCACCTATCGCCCAAGGGAGCATCCCCCGCGTCGCCGTGGAAGGTGTGAACTCGGCAGATGAAATCATCGGCGGCGTCGTAGTGGATGTCATCGCGCCCACACGTGGGACGTTCGATGGCACGCTACGCACCTTCCTGCCCATCATCAAGCGCTAGCAGTGCCAGGCGGTGGCTTCGGTTCACGCAAGCGGCTCGACCCACAAGACCGCAGCCACCGCCTGCCCCAGCACCACCTCGCGGTTGCCATCATAGCGCAGGCGCACAGGCCCATCGAAAGGGGCTCGCCCCTCGATGGACATCTCCACCCCAGGGCGTAGCCCCAACGCGCCCAAATAGCGCAAAATGTCGCGGTCGTGTGTGCGTACACGGCTCACACGTACACGCCGCCCCACTTCGACCGCCAACAAGCGCTCATCATTCAGGAGAGGCAATTCCCCTTCTGGCGTGGGAATGGGTTCGCCATGTGGGCAGCGCGTTGGATGGTTGGTCATTTCTGCTAGACGTGCTTCCAACACCTCATCCACCCCGTGCACAAAACGATCAGCGAGATCGTGCACTTCGTCCCACCCAAACCCCATCACATCCACCAGAAAAACCTCTGCCAGACGATGACGCCGAATACACGGAAGCGCCGCTGCTCTGCCTTCAGGAGTGAGCCGCACTCCTTTGTAGCGCACATGTTCCACCAACCCCGCGGCCTTCATACGCCGCACCATACGCGCCACCGCCTGGGCGGATACATTGAGCGAATACTCGAGCGCCGACGGCGGTACAAAAGCAAACGTTTCCTGCAAGCGAAAAATCTCCGATGCGTATAGGCACATCCCTTCGGTAACGTCTGGATGATGACACATCGTGTTCACCCTCGTTGATGCGCTGTTTTCAACCAGGTTGTGAATGTGTTCACAACCAGAGGCCTTGAATCCTGATGCGGCGCAGTATAGACTTTCCCATGAAAGTTGACAAACTTACTCAACAATAGGAGGGGATAGCACGTGTGAGCCATCATCGTCGCCTGGCCTATGTGGACGACCACCGTTGGGTTGCGCTCTGTCCTCACGGTCTCCTGCATATTCGCTGGAACTATTTTTCGTTTCATCTGCCTGTTTCGGCCTTCCGCCAGTTGCTCAACGTGCTAGTGGAAGGCACAGGCAAGCCCTTCGACGGACCTGTGCAAAAAGAAGCCTATCGCCTTGTGTTTCGTGACGATGGGCTCTTCCAGCTGCATGTGGGCATGTGCGTCTGCTGGTTTTCCGTCATGGACATGATTTTGTTCCGCAACATGCTGCTGTTAGCGAACGGCGCGCTGGCGCAGGCCAATCTGGTCGAAGAGCCCACCAATGCGCCCCCTATCGATTCACTTATCGACATTCCGTTCTCAACCAACTGACACAGACCATGCACGCAAAAGGAGGATCGAACGATGTATTTCAAAAAACACTTCGTACTGCCGAAATCGCTGCGGATGCGCATGCTCGCAACGCCGAAGAAGCCAAAGCCATTGCCCACGAACTGAACGAACTGGCTGAATGGTTGCCCCTTGCGGCCCTTGTGGAAGGCGTCATGGTGGCGAATGCCAGCAAGGAAGCCATCGCCGAGCTGAGCGAACGCTACGGCTTCCAGGTTGTCGAAGCAAGCGACACCGAGCTGCTGCTCTTCATCCATGACCAGATCGAAGCCGCAATTGCCGCCTACGAAGCAGGCGACACCGACAAAGCCTACGAACTTGCCGCCTCAGCCTATCTCGACGGGTTCGAACACCTCGAAGGCACACTGCTTCGAAAAGACCCCGAGCTGGTCGAAACCGTGGAAGTGCAATTCAAAGCGTTGCGCGACAACATTCAGGCAGGTGCACCGGCGAGGGAACTCGAAGCGCTGGAAGACGCAATCGAAGCCAATCTGACGCACGTGCGCCAGATATTGGCAGAAGATGGCACCACCGACACCAACTGAGAGCACCACGCACGCCTATCGCACAGGCAAGTACGAAGAGGCATACCGTCTGGCACGCCCCGCGCTGGACCCCGCCGCCACTGCCCTCATCACCGACGACCTGGCCGAGTTGCAACGATCGGTGAGCAAACACGCCCCCGCGGATGAGGTTATTCCTCTGGCAGAACAACTGCGCGATCGCCTGCTGGAAGCGCTCACCCAAAAACGCTCCTAAGGCGCCCCTTAGGGGCGTTTTCAGCATACTGGCACCACGTTCAAAGTGGCTCCATACCCATCCGCGACATCACCACCGTCCACGATCGCGGCAAAAGGCGCGGCAGGAACGTGAGCAAGCGGTTGCGCCAACCAGGCACCACAACCCGCTTGCCCGCCAGCATCGCACGGTAGCCATATTCGGCCACCTCTCGCGCCGACATTGCCCCCATCTCGAAGCCACGCACACGCCCCATCTGCGCCCGCTCCTTGAATTCGGTTTCGGTCGCCCCCGGGCACAACGCCGTCACGGTGACACCACTCGTGCGCAATTCGTCCGCCAATGCTTCGCTGAACGAGAGCACATACGCCTTGGTCGCGTAATAGACCGCCTGCCAAGGGCCGGGCATGAACGCGGCAACCGAGGCCACGTTGAGAACGTGGCCTCGCCCGCGTGCGACCAAATGTGGCACGAAGAAGCGCGTCAGTATCGTCGTGGCCAACACGTTCACATGCACCATTTGCGCCAATTTCTCGGGGTCCTGAGTATGAAACAAACCATGCAAACCAAAGCCAGCGTTGTTGATGAGAATCTCCACATCCAGCCCCCATTCGCGCACGGTGTCGTACACCTTCCGTGGCGCACCATCCTGTGCCAGATCGGCAACGATGACGAAAACCCGTACATCATGCGCGGGTTCCAGTTCCGCTTTCAATGCTTCCAGACGTTCACGCCGACGCGCAACCAACACCAAGTCGCCGCCATGTTCAGCGTGAACACGCGCCAACGCCATGCCAATCCCGCTCGATGCCCCTGTGATGAGTGCTGTTGCCATTGTCGCTCCTTACACTTCGGTGGTTCTGCTTTCATCATCGAGGGAGAAGACCCCCGTCAACGCTTCCGAGACCTTCCACAATCGCCGCGCCGTTTCGGCATCGTAGGCGTGCGGCTTTGCACGAACCCGCTTGGGATGGCCCCGCATCTCCATGAAACTATCAGGGCCGAAGTAGTCGCCACCACGGACATCGGGCATGGTGGCTGCATAGAGTGTGGGCAATGCGCCCATCTCAGGAGATTGCGCCAACAGTTTTTGAAACCAGGTGAACGAACGCATGTAGCGCTGCAAATTGGTGGCCGTATAGCCAGGATGGGCTGCCACGGCAATCGTTTCTGCATCGCGGGCTTCCAGGCGACGCTGCAATTCGAACGTAAAGAGCAGGTTCGCCAGTTTGCTTTGCCCATACGCCTTCCAGAGCGAATACGACCGCTCCCAATTCAAATCATCGAAGTTGATGGTGCCAAATCGGTGCGCCTTGCTGCTTACCGTCACCACGCGCGATTTGGGTGTCGCCAGCAAGCGCTCGATCAGCAAGCCCGTCAGCGCAAAGTGCCCCAGGTGGTTGACGCCAAACTGGATCTCGAAGCCGTCTTTTGTGGTCATGCGTTGTGGTAGCGCCATGATACCGGCATTGTTGACAAGCACATCCAGGCGATCGTACTGCTGTTGGAAAGCATCCGCAAACGCCCGCACAGACGCCAGGTCGGCCAAATCGAGGTCAAGCAAGGCAAGTTCTCCCCGCGGGTTTTCGGCGCGAATACGTGCGGCGGCCGCTTCGGCGCGTCCACGGCTGCGACACGCCATTACCACATGCGCTCCCTTGTGGGCGAGCGCGCGCGCTGTTTCGTACCCAATGCCACTGTTCGCCCCTGTCACAATGATGATTTTCCCTGCCTGGTCCGGCATATCCGCGGCTCTCCATTTCACCGCCATGTTGCCCCCTCGGCTCGACTTGATTGGATTGAACGTTCATTCAACACAAGTGTAACATGGGTGTGGGAATTGTCAATGCCAAACGGTTCTGGTGATTACCCAAAACGTGGTGGGGGATGGGAAGAGACAAGATGGAGCGTGGAAAAAGCAAGCCAGAGGCGCCCCAGGCCTCGAAGAGGGCGTGCTGGATGCTCGGTTCTGGCTGCGAAACGTCTCGGCTTGGCGTCTCGGCTTGGGAGGAAAACCAATGCGCATACCTGGATGCGCGAGGTTCACCACCGAGGCCGTGATGGTCGGGGAGCCCCAC
>WFOS01000023.1 GCA_015487975.1 Ardenticatena sp. | reverse complement strand
GGAGGAAAAAGCAAAAAAGCGCGTTGGAGGAGGCGGTTTTCGCTTTGAAGCGGCATCTGCGTCGTTTTCGCTCTTCTGGGCTCGTCCCGCAGCCTCCGCTTCGACCGTACGTATGGGCTACGTAACGCCCCCCTTTTTGCAGGAGAGTCAGTGCTCGAACGTGTAAAGATACACGGAGATCTCACGTTCGACGATCGTTCCATCGGGTTGACGAAGGGTATATTGCCGTTGCTCACCGGGGCGGGCTTGGCGGTAATCGGGAAGGGATTCCGAGACGGGAATACCATCGACGGCAATGATGCGCTCGCCGAACCGGTACTCCTGCGCTTTACGCAGAAACAGGGTCGTCTCTGGCAAAAAATCGAACGAAACGACACGCATCTTCTCGATCTGAACCGACCAGATCGCGCCTGGATATGGTTGCCCCAACCAACGAAGCGACCAGGCGGCGCCCCCTATGCCGACGAGTAGCAAGAAGAGCGCGCACGCTGCGTAGATGCGTTGCCAGCGACGACGTGCCTCTGGATCGAGTTGCCAGGATGGTGGAGAAGCCTCGGTCGTCATATCGTGATGCCCAATACCCCTTGCCATCTGCCCTAGACGTGCATAGGCTATTTGCTCGATACGAACCAATGCCAGGGAGATGAGGGCCTATTGCCCGCGAGTCTGCTTTCGATCAAGTATATCGCGCCTGTGGAAGTTCGCTACCGCCATTTTACGTATTTTGTGCCCTCTTATGCTTGGTGCTGATGCCGCTCCGACGCCCCAGGCGCATCGCGCAGCAATTCCAGTCCGTGCGGCAAGGCGGGTAAAATCGTCTCCAAGTTTTCGCGTACCGCCTTGGGGCTTCCCGGCAAATTGACGATCAGCGTGCGTCCACGCATACCAGCGGCGGGGCGGCTCAACATCGCATGTGGTGTCACGCGCAGGCTGGCAACCAGCATCGCCACCACCAGCCCCGGCGCTTCACGGTCGAGCAATGGGCGTGTGGCTTCGGGGGTGTGGTCACGTGGGGCGAAGCCGGTACCGCCTGTGGTGAGAATGAGGTCAAGATGGAGATCGTCCGCCCAGTGGCGCAACACCTGCTGAATGGCCTCTACGTCATCGGGGACGATCGCCCGTTCGGCGACAACGCCGCCAGGGAGCTCGGATTCGATGATTTCGGCAATCACAGGCCCGCTGCGGTCTTCGTATTCCCCGCGAGCCGTACGGTCGCTCACCGTCAGGATGCCAACGCGAACCGTGGTGCTCTTCATTCGTCTTGCTCCTTTTGTTGGTTGTCATATCAGGCCTAATTGGCGGGCGGCTTCGACGGCTTCGACTTTGTTGTGGGCATTGAGTTTGCGATAAATGCTTTTCATGTGTGTGCGTACGGTGCTCGGGGCAACCGTGAGTTGCTCGGCAATTTGTGGCGCTGTCAATCCAGCCGCCAGTAGTCGTACCACTTCGATTTCGCGCTCGGTGAGTGGTTCTCCCAGATGCACGTCGGGAGAAGGCGCTTCGGTCTGCATGGCTTCGAGCAGACGGGCGGCAAATGCCCAAGTGTCGCTCTCGGGCTTGTGACGACGAAACGCAAGCAGCATTTGTCGCATGAGGTCGCCTTCGTCGAGAAAGAGGCGCACGTATTCTTCGGGAGCAGCGAGGCGCAACGCTTCTTCCAGCAAGTCCAGTGCTGTCGTCAGAGCCCCTTTCTGATAGAGCGCCATGGCACGCAACATGCGTATCTCGATGCGGTGGCGCCCGGCTAGTCCTGGTGAAAGTGGCATAGCATGTTCCAGCACAAGCAGGGCGTTGTCAGGCTGGTGGTTGGCCAGATGGACACGCACCAGAACGAGCATGGTCAGTTCATGCATCGTGGGCACATACTCATGCTGTCGGATGTCGGGCTGACTCGCTGCCCAAGCACGCGCTTCATCCAGGCGCCCCTGCCGAAGGGCCAAGAGTACGTCCAGTGCCTGGAAATCCCGTTGTGCTGGTGGGAGCGGAAGTTGGGCGACCTGTTGGCGTACCAGGTGCATTCGGTGACGGGCTTCATCTGTCTGCCCACGCGCCTGTGCAATGAAAGCACGCATCGCCTGCAAACCAAGTGCGAGAACGGGCATTTCATCGCCCGCCGTTTCCAGTGTTTGATGAAGAAGCGTTTCGGCTTCATCCAGACGGTTCCACTGATAGAGCAATTGCACCAACCCGAAGGCTGCCACGTTGCGGTAAAAGGGGCTTTCATCCTGATCGAGGAGGAAGCGAAACTGTTCAGCCGCCAGCCGCAAATGCCCCTGCATCAAATGAAGCGCTGCCCGCATGAGGCGTACAGGTATGCCCTCGGCTCGGCGCGAGAGCCTTTCAATCTGGGCCATTGCCTGGTCGGCCGCATCGGTTTCCCCTTGCAGTCGGTAGGCGTAGGTGAGCATGAGCGACAACAACCCCCGCAACAGGGTTTCATCATGCGGCAGGAGATCGAGTGCGGCTTCGGCATGTTCGACTGCCAGGCCAGGTTGCCCATCGGTCAGGGCTGCGTAAGCACGCAACGCTTCGAGTTGCCCTTCGAGAGGGCGGCGTTCTTCGGCGGGCAGGTCGGCGGCCTGCGCCAGTGCCTGCTCGGCATGCCAAATTTGCTCGTCGAGCAGGTGGCGGCGTGTGGGGTCCAGCATGGTCCAGGCATAGAGGAGCGCCATATGCGGTTCGTGCGTTCGCCAGGTTTCTGGCAAGCGTTCCAGCCAGGTGCGCACGGTGTGCCATTCGCCTTTGAGCAACAAAGGGGGTCCTGCATGTTGCATCAACGAGATCGCCAACGGCCATTCTTCGGCCGCGAGGGCATGTTGCACAGCTTCACGCACCATATCACGGGCAGCATACCAGTAGGCAGCACGGCGGTGAATCGAACGCACGGCTTCAGGGTGGTCACGTTTCAGCAAGGTGCGCAAAAATGCCTGCATCAGCGGATGGTAACGGTACCATTCACGGCGTGCATCAAGCGGTTCGATGAAGAGATTGCGCCGTTCGAGGGAATCGAGTAGCTCGCGGCTGTCGTCACGTTGCAAGACGGTATCACACAAATCGGCTGTGAAGGTGTCCAGTGGCGCGGTAAAGAGCAAGAAGTGGCGTACATCTGGCGGTTGCTGTGCCAACACTTCTTGCGCCAGATATTCGACAATGTAGTGATGATCGCCTTCGAACGAATCGAGGAGGCGGTCGATGTCCCCCGTTTCCTGCAAGGAAAGCGCAGCCAGGTGCAACGCAGCCACCCATCCAGCCGTGCGGGCTTCGAGCGCGGCAATCGCCTCATCGGTAAGATGCAACCCCATGATTTCGTTGAGAAAGGCGGCCGCTTCTTCGATGGTGAAACGCAAGTCGGTAGCGCGAAACTCGGTCATACGGTTGCGCACACGCCATCGTGCCAGCGGCAGGGGTGGATCGCTACGTGTTGCGATGACCATATGCACATTGGGGGGCTGATGTTCCAGCCAGAAGGCCAGTGTGCGATGAATGCTCTCCTGCTGAATGAGGTGGTAATCATCGAGCACGAGAATGATTGGCTCGTTCAGGCTGTACAAAATGTTGAGGACATTCATGACGAATGCCTGCTCATCGAATGGTTGGGGCGCATCGAGCCAGTGCATGGCCGATGCCACGGCAGGCCATCGGGTGCGGAGGGCTTGTGCCACATACGCCCAAAAACGCACGGGTTCGTTGTCGGTTTCACCGATGGTGAACCAGGCTACGGGCTGGCGACGTTCACGCGCCCAATGTGCCAGCAAGGTGGTTTTGCCATACCCTGCTGGCGCGGAAACAAGTGTCAGCGCATTCTGGACGGCATGGTCGAGCGCGTCGAGCAGACGGGTGCGCACCACGAGCGTTTCGCGCGTGGGTGGAATGCGCCATTTGGTTGCCAGAAGGAGCGTGGTGAGTTCGTGCTCGGTCATGGCGTTTCATCCTGTACGCGGGTGTGTTACTGGCGTTGCAATGCCGCGCGGAGCATACGCACCGAGACAGCATGGCGCTCGATTTCGCGCCAGGGGTCGGGTTTGTGAGCCAGGCGGCGAAAGATGGTGCGCAGGGTGTAGCGCTGAGCGTGCATGTTGGGGCGTCGCAACTCGTACCAATCGAGTGGTGTGGCAACGGGAGCACCCGTTCGCGCCCGTACAGCATAGGGGGCGACGGCGGTTTGCCCGTAGGCGTTGCGCAGATAGTCGAGGAAGAGCCGCCCTTGGCGTTTTTCGCGCCGCAAAGCAGTGGTGTAACGCTCGGGAAAGCGTTGGGCAAGCTGTTCAGCGATGGCATGAGCAAGCGAACGTGTTTCGTCGAACGTCGCATCGGATTGAAGTGGTATCACAACGTGCACGCCGCGTGAGCCTGTTGTCATGACGAATGTAGGAGCACCGATATGCGCCAGCAGGTCGCGCAGGTCGAAGGCGGCACGCCGCACGACATCGAACGTTGCGCCGTCGGGTGGATCGAGATCGAAAATGAGACGGTCGGGGTGCGTCAGATGAGGCACACGGCTCAGCCAGACATGGGGGGTGATGGTGGCTTGGGCGGCCAGATAGGCGAGCGTGGCAGCATCGTTCAGCAAGAGTTGCGGCTGAGGGCGGCCTTCTTCGTGCACATAGACGGGGTGGCGCGGCATCCAGTCGGGAAAGGCGTCAGGGACTTCTTTCTGGAAGAAGCCCGCCGCTGCAATGCCATCAGGGAAACGTTGCATCGAAACGGGGCGACCGCGCACATGCGGCAACATGGTGGGCGCGATGCGCAAATAATACATGACGAGGTCGCCTTTGGTGATCCCATCATCAGGAAAAAGCACTTTCTGCCAGCGAGGGACTTCGATTGTGCGCCCTTCCACAGACAAGGTGTGTGTGCGCATATGTGCCTATCCACTGCATAATCATTTGGAGATTGGATACGGGTACGATAGCACAATGGCACAGGAAGCCCAAAGGAGATGCAAAACGGGGTGGCACCAGGCCACCCCGCTCTTCGGCGTATCCTTCGCTGCTTAGACCTCGGCTTCTTTCAGATTCTTGATTTCCTCGATGAGCAACGGCACGATTTTGTGCAAGTCGCCCACGATGCCGTAATCGGCAATCTTGAAGATGGGCGCTTCGGGATCTTTGTTGATGGCGACAATGTACTTGCTGGTGCGCATCCCCGAGATATGCTGAATCGCGCCGCTGATACCAATGGCGAAGTAGAGTTGCGGGGAGACTGTTTTCCCCGTCTGCCCGACCTGTTCTTCGTAGGGACGCCAGCCAGCATCCACGACGGCGCGGGTTGTCCCGACCGCAGCACCCAGCAGGTCGGCCAGTTCTTCGATGATCTTGAAGTTTTCGGCGCTGCCAACGCCGCGTCCACCCGAGACCACAATCGAGGCTTCGGTCAGTTCAGGGCGTTCGCTCTGCGAAACCTCGACTTCCAACACGTCGGTACGAGGTTCGGGCAGGTCGTCTACATCGAGTTCTTCGATGTCGGCAGCGTCGCCATCGCCTGGCTGGGCGACAGGCCAGGTGTTGGGGCGCACCGTGGCCATTTTCACGTCGCTGGCAATCTTGACGGTGGCAATGGCCTGCCCGGAGTACATGGGGCGAATGAAGAGGATCTCATCGTCTTCGAGGCGCACGCCGGTAATGTCGGTTGCCAGCCCGGCCTTGACACGCGCCGCCACACGGGGTGCCAGATCACGCCCGGTGGGGGTGAATCCAAACAAGACGAGGGCGGGTTCTTCGTCTTCGATGAGTTGCGTCAGCAGGGCGGCATACGGTTCGACGGCATATTCCGCCAGAGCATCGTCGTCTGCGACAAAGAGCACGTCAGCGCCACGCGCCCCAAACGTTTCCGCCAGTGCATCGGCATCCAGCCTACTGCCAATAGCGAGTACAGCAACGTCGTACTCGAATTCATCGGCCACTTCGCGCGCAGCCGTCAGCATTTCGTAGGTGATCTTCTTTGGCTTCCCGTCTGCCAGTTCGGCCACAACCAGCACTGTTTCTGCCATGGGAAAACTCCTTCTGCTTGTTTCAAACGCCACGTTGGGCGATCGTTGTCGCGATTAGATGACTTTGGCTTCTTCGTGCAACAATCGCACCAGTTCGCGCACCACTTCTTCGGGTTCGCCTTCCAGAATGCGTCCCGCCGTGCGTGCTGGTGGCGGTTCGAGCGTCAACACCTCGACGAGCGGTTCGAGCTCGTCGGTGTCCAGGCCAAGGTCGTCGGCATTCCAGACGGTGAGCGGCTTCTTCTTGGCGCCCATGATACCGCGCAGACTGGGATAGCGGGGTTCGTTGGGCCCTTGTGCTTCGGCCAGGACACATGGCGTGGGCACTTTCACCTTCTTCACGCCACCTTCGGCTTCGGCACGCACGATGATGAAGCCATCGCCAACTTCTTCGACTGTCATGACCGCCGACACGTGGGGCAGGTCGAGCAGTTCGGCAAGCATGATGGTGGTTTGGGCGTCGTTGGTGTCGGATGATTGCATCCCACCCCAGATGATGTCGTAGTCGCCAATTTTTTCGATGGCAGCAGCCAGAACACGCGCTCGCCCCAGCGCATCGAGGGTATCGAATGCTTCGTCTTGGCACTGATAGGCATCGTGTGCGCCCATGGCAAGCCCTTTGCGGATGGTTTCCTGGGCTTCTTCGGGGCCAATGTTGAGCAGCGTGACCGTCCCTTCGCCAAGTTTTTCGACAAGGCGCAAGGCTTCTTCGATGGCGTACTCTTCGTTGGGGCCAATTGCCCATGTTTGTACGGCTGCGAGGTCCACGCGCCCATCGCGTACCGTCACGGGATCGGCGGTGTCGGGCACGCGTTTCATCGGAATGATGATTCTCATTGCCAGCCTCCATCGGGGGTTGCTCTATCACTTGTTGTTCGACGGCGCGGCTATTGTATCAAGCCTTGTCGAGCGCGTCAAGTCGAACCAAACAATCGTTTGGTTGGGGCAGGGCAATGGCTTACGGCGATTCAACCTGCACACGCGCAATCTCGAACATATCGTGCCCATTGGGGAGCAGCAGGCGATGGCCGCTTTCGGCATCATAGACACCAACCACAAGGCGGTAGGTGCCTGCGGGGAGAGTGGGCGGCAGCGTCAGATGGTGTTCATCGGTGATGAATTCATCTGCTACCCACGCAGACGAGGGCGTTGGTGGTTCGTGGTCGCTTACAGCCAGAAGATGATTTTGGGCATCGAGCAATTGGACGAAGGTGTGCAAGCGTTGTTCGGGCGTACGGCGAGGTTGCCAAACCAGCGTGATGGGCAGGGTGTCGCCGGGTTGGAGACGTGTATCGGTGCGTGGCCATGCGATCTTGGCGCCATAGAGCGCCACGGTTTCGCCAAAGAGAACGTTCAGCGTTTCGACGTCATCGGGTGGGGTGAAGGTGTGGGGGCGTTCTTCCACTGTAAAGCGCCCCAGGACGATGGCATCTGCACCGTCAGGAGTCGTGAGGCGCGTTCCCGTTTCGCGATCGTAGAGACCAGCGTACAGCACCCATTCGCCAGCCGGGCCTGTGGCGGGAATCCGTAAGATGTGTGGGTCGCGCACAAGGTCGCCAGCACGCCAGCGGGTCGTGGGGAATGTGCCATCGACGGGCGGCAGGTCGCGGGCGGCACGCAATTCACCAGTGGGGGCAAATGCCTGTACGAAAACCCAGTACTCGCGGGCAAGATCACGCTGGGCACGCCAGTAGAGCGTGAGCGGTAGAAGGTCGCCAGTGCGCACCGTCCCCGTAAAGACATCTGCGCCCACGAGCTCGACGGCATCGCCCAGGGGGATACGATACCATTGGGTGGCTGCTACGGCTTCTGCTGGAATGGCGTGCGGTGGGCGCACGACTTCGATGTCGGCGAGCCGCCAGGTGGGGGCGACAGGGGCGCCTTGGGCATCGAGCACGTCGAGCGTGCGTCCGTCGTCGGCGCGGTAGAGACGCAGTTCGATGTAGTAGAGCCCCGGTGGGGTGCCAGGGGCAATCTGCAAGCCAACGCGCGTCAGTGGGGTTTCGACGGGAACGTCCATTTCGCCCCAGACACCACCGCGGTCGTCCATGGCTTTGATGACGGCACGTAACGCTGTTTCCCTCGTCTCGAACCCCAGCAACATGGAAAAGACCCCCACACCCGAGGCGACTTGTGGCGACGAAGTGGCAAGGGTGGTCAAGCGCACACCCTCAGCAAACGTGAGGTCCACGCGTTGTGGGGGGGCATCGGGGGCGCGCGCCATCAGCCAGAGCCGTGTGTTGCCATACCAGTCGTCCCAGACGTACACGCCCGTGGCGTGGAGCGTCTCGGCCAGACGTTCTTCCAAAATGCGTCCTTTGACCTGGTATGCGGGGAACCAGATGCGCGTGTATTGCTCGTACAAGCGTTGAACGCCATCGCGCCGTGCTGCTACGTCATCTGCCCACGCGAGCGGGATTTCGACACTGGTCAGGCGACGGTGAGGTACATACGCTCGCAAATAGCCTGCTTGCCAGGGATAGGTCCACAAGTAGGCGTCGCCATCGGTTTGGTGCGCGGCAATGTGCGCGAGCAATGGGCGATAGTCTTCATCAGCGTATCGTGGGATGGTGTAGAAACCCGACAGACTAACTGCCACGGCAAGCGTGGGAATCATGAGCATGCCTGTTGCGCCGGTGATGGCACGGCGCGGTTCGACACCGGGGCGTGTGGCGAAGCGCCACATGGCCTGAATACCGAGCACCGCCAGCATGAGATAGGCCGGCAAAACTGGTAGCAACTGTCGCTCGATGCGTGGGTCGGTAAAAGGTGCCAACAGGTTGACAATGAAGACCCCCACGAAAGGGGTGCCAAACCAGATGAGCAAAAACCCTGTCTGGTGGCGGTGAGTCCGCCAGCCGTAGACGATGCCCACCAGGACGAAGCCCAGCACCACGGCGGCGGCTGGCGCTAGCCATTCTTGCTGGGGCATGAGGTGCCCTAGTGCAAAGGTGCGCACATGCCGCCAGAGAAAAAGCGACGGCGTCAGCGGTGTATCGGCTTCGATGGCGACTTTGCTGCGCACATAGGTGGAGAGGCGTGGCGCAGCGTAGAACACCCAAGGGGCATACGCCAGCAGGCTCCCAACCAGCACCATGCCCATGTGGTGCAGCGGGGGCACGTGCGGGTCGTGCCAGCGCCACCATGCCCACATGAGCACAATCGCGGCAAGGACGAAGGCAGCGTAGTATTGGGTATAGAGCAAGGCGATCGATGCGCCTGTCAGCACCACGCCCCAAACAGGCCGACCGGTTGCCCCCCATTCGAGCAGGGCGCTGACGGCCAACAGGGTCAGCAGCACAAAAAGCGCGTACATGCGCACTTCTTGCGAGTAGTAGATGTGGAATGGGGCGGTGGTAAGCAGCGTTGTCGCCAACAAGGCATCGTCCCAGCCAAACAAGCGACGCGCGACGCGCCACATCAGTGGCACGGCGAGCACCCCCAGCATCACGCTGAGCAGGCGTGCCTGGATTGCGCCAATTCCTGCCAGCGCAAACCAGCCTTTGAGCAGAACATAGTAGAGCGGTGGGTGAATGTCGAGCGACGTCAGTTCCACCAGCCGCGGAAGTGGCTCGGTTGCGAAAAAGACGGAGTAGCCTTCATCCCACCACAAGGGTTGAGCATCGAGGGCATGGGCACGCAAAGCGGCAGCAAGCACCACCAGCCACCCTACCGCCACATATGTGCGGTGTCTGCCTGTCAAGAATCGTTGGGGACGTTGGATGCGTTTTGTTCGACGTGCCATCTGCCCCTGCCTGTGATGGGTCTTCAACAAAAAGCCCGGTGCTTCCCGCTCGAAACACCGGGCATTCCTTCACACATACACCATTAGCCACACGTTTCCGGCTTGACGCATTGGAAAATCACGGTTGCGACTTGGCGACCACTGCCACCCGGTTCGCATGGCCCAGTGTCGAAATCCACGACCACATCGTTGGAGAGCTTCTCACCACTTGGCGAATAGAGTGCCACCGAAATGGGGTCTTCCAACAGGCCTTGCTGCCAGCGGCCCCAGTCCCAGCCGCCTTCACCTAGATAACTGTACTGCGGCCCTGTGGGCGCATCGATGATCGTCCCATAGAGATTGACCTTGACGATCAAGCCGTTGACGGGTGACCCACCCGACGTGTAGACATACCCTTTGACCTGGTTACCGCCACAGTTCGGTTCCCACTTTGTCAGCGTTCCCTTGTAAGGGAAGGGGAACGTGGGTGTTGGTGTTGGGGTTGGCGGCGCGGGGGTGTTGGTTGGCCGTGGCCGCGGCGTGTTGGTTGGCAATGGCGTTGCCGTTGGTTCAGGCGTATTGGTCGGCGTTGGCGTCGCCGTAGCTTCGGGCGTTGGCGTCGGTGATGGGGTGAACGTTGGTGTCGGCGTCGCCGTGGCTTCGGGGGTTGGTGTGAACGTGGGTTTGGGGGTCTTGGTCGGTGTGGCCGTGTATTGGGCTTGTACCAGTTCGCTATTACTGCCTGACCCACATGCCACAGCCACCAGAGCGAGCAAGACCATGAGCGCTATCAGGCTCACTGTTTGCTTGCGTTTCATCGAAAAGGCCTCCTCGTTTTTCTCCTTGGTTCCAAAACGGCGCTCAGTATAATCGGGATGGGCGAAGAGGCAAGGGGTTTTGGGGGCGTGGAGATTGGGGAGGAAAGATGTCAATTTTTTCATCTTCTATTTGGGACGAAAATTTTAAACTAGAATGAAGCGTTGGGGCTTGCACAGCCGTTCGTTTTGTGTTAGAATGACGTCCGCTTTGACCACTATATCTAGTGTTCGACCTCAACATAAACCACAATATCTAGTTTTTGCAGCGTCGTTGCATCATTGATTTACACTTTTCGATCAGACAGATTGGGGGAGGGCTTGACGAAGATGAAATGCCCCTTTTGCGCGAAAGATCAACATCGTGTGATCGATACACGCTCGGTGGGTGAAGGAATTCGCCGCCGCCGCGAATGTCTGGCATGTGGGCAACGGTTCACGACGTACGAACGCATTGCCCGCGCCAATCTGATGGTCATCAAGGCAGATGGCCGTCGTGAAGAGTTCGACCAGGACAAAATTTTCATGGGCATCAAGAAAGCGTGCGCCAAACGTCCCATCTCCATCGAGGCCATCGATCGCATCGTCAATGACATCGAAGCCGAGTTGTACAGCTTGGGGCAATCCGAAATTCCCAGCAAGTTGATTGGCGAAAAGGTCATGGAGCGCCTGGCCGAGTTGGATGACGTTGCCTACGTACGCTTTGCCAGCGTCTACCGCCGCTTTGCCGACCTCGACAGCCTCGCTGAGGAGATTCAACGCCGCAAAGCCCAAAAGGCCTTGGAAGCCGAACGGCAACGCCAGCTGGCGCTGAATCTGTAAGGTTTTTTGCGTTTCCACCCCACAACGCAGATTTCTGCCACACAATCACGCATACGTGTATGCGGGGTGGGGTTTTTGTTGTCTGTGGCTCGTCAATTGACATAATTCAATTGAAGGAGGTCTTTTCACATGGTGCAATCACAAGCATCAACCGAGGTATTGCAGACACCCCCTGTTCCCGAACATCTCCTGCAACGT
The DNA here is from genome assembly GCA_015487975.1 of Ardenticatena sp. Taxonomy (GTDB): domain Bacteria; phylum Chloroflexota; class Anaerolineae; order Ardenticatenales; family Ardenticatenaceae; genus Ardenticatena. Next base: position 9,482 of record WFOS01000023.1, on the reverse strand, counting down.
GATATTCCACTTACCGAAAACGCCCGCAAGGTGTTGGAAAAACGCTACTTGCGGAAAGGGTTGGATGGCAAGCCAATCGAAACCGTGCATGAGATGTTTTGGCGCGTGGCATGGCACGTCGCGGCTGCCGAAGACGTTTTGGGGGGCGACCGCTATGCCTGGGCGGAAACGTTCTTCGATATGCTCACACGGCTCGAATTCTTGCCGAACAGCCCTACGTTCACTGGCGCAGGCACCCCGCTCGGACAGCTGGCGGCCTGTTTCGTGCTTCCCATCGAAGACGACATGGGGAAAATCAAGGGCGGGATTTTCGACACGCTCCGCAACGCAGCCCTCATCCAGCAAACGGGGGGCGGCAACGGGTTCTCGTTCAGTCGCCTGCGCCCCAAAGGGGCTCCCGTCCATTCCAGCGCGGGCATTGCGACCGGGCCGGTGGGCTTCTTGCGCGTGTACGACAAAGCCTTCGGCGAGATTGCGCAAGGTGGGACGCGCCGTGGCGCGAACATGGCGGTCTTGAAGGTCGATCACCCCGACATTCGTGAATTCATTTCCTGCAAAGCCCAAGAGGGCGAACTGGAAAATTTCAACATCTCGGTCGCCATCACCGACGCCTTCATGGAAGCCGTCAAGCACGATGACGAATTCGAACTGGTGAGCCCGCAAGATGGCCGCGTGTGGGAGCGGGTGCGTGCCCGTGACCTCTTCGATGAGATTGTGAAGTATGCACACCACAACGGGGAACCGGGTGTGCTTTTCATCGATGCTGCCAATCGCGACAATCCGGTGCCACATCTGTACGAACTCGAAGCTACGAACCCCTGTGGTGAGCAATGGCTTGGCCCCTACGAAAACTGCTGCCTGGGCTCAGTCAATCTCGCACGCCACCTCGTGTGGGAGAACGGGCGTGCCCGCCTTGACTGGGAGAAACTCGCGCAAACGGTGCGCAAAGCCACGCGCTTCCTCGACGATGTGGTTACGTCGAACAAGTATGTGCCCGCTGTCCCTGAATTGCGCGAAGCTGCCGAACGTGCCCGCCGCATTGGGTTGGGCATCATGGGGCTGGCAGATGTGCTCTACGCCCTGCGTGTGCGTTATGGTTCGCCCGAAGGGCAAGAACTGGCCGCGCAAATCATGGAGTGGGTACGCTACCATGCGATGCTCACCAGCATCGAGTTGGCGAAAGAGCGTGGGCCTTTCCCCGCCATCGAAGGGTCCATCTACGACCCCAACAACCTCACATGGCAGCCACCCACACCGTTGGAGCCCTACACCCATGATTGGGGACGCCCCACTGTGGCGTGGTCGCGTGTGGTCGAGGGGATCAAGCAGCATGGCATTCGCAACGCTGCGCAAACCACGATTGCCCCGACAGGCACGCTGAGCACGGTCAGTGGTGTGGAAGGCTATGGCTGCGAACCTGTTTTTGCGTTGTCGTACATTCGCCATGTCAGCGATGGCGACAAGACGATCGATCTCTACTATTTCAGCCCGCTCTTCGAGCAGGCTTTGGCGCATGAGGGGGTGGACGAGGCGACACGCACGCGCATCAAAGAAGCCGTGGCGCTCACCGGCAGTTGCCAGAATGTGGAAGGCGTCCCTGACGATTTGCGCCACGTGTTCGTGGTGGCGGCGGACATTACGCCCGAAGAGCATGTGCGCATGCAGGCGGCCTTGCAGCGCTTCGTGGACAACAGCATCTCCAAGACGATCAACTTCCCCGAGACAGCCACGGTGGAGGATGTCGCCAAAGCCTACTTCCTGGCGTGGGAACTGGGCTGCAAGGGCATCACCGTGTATGTGACAGGATCGCGTGAGAAGGTGGTGCTGGAAACGAAGAAGACGCTGCTCGAGAAGAAGGGCGAGAAAGGCCTCGGTGCTTTGCAACAGAGCGTGCCCATCTACCAGGCCGAGCCGCAGGTGCAGCGCAAAGCGCGCCCTCGCTCGCTTACGGGGACGACCTATTTCATCCACACGCCGCTGGGCAAAGCCTACGTCACGGTCAACCGTGATGAAGAAGGACAACCCTTCGAGGTTTTTGCCAACGTAGGCAAGGCAGGATCCGACATTGCGGCAGTGAGTGAAGCCATTGGGCGGCTCATCAGCCTGGTTTTGCGCTTGCCCTCGCCCATGTCGCCCGACAAGCGGCTGGAAGAGGTGATCGACCAGTTGAGTGGTATTGGTGGAGGGCGGCCTATGGGCTTTGGGGCAAACCGTGTACTGAGCTTGCCCGACGCACTGGCACGGGTGCTGAAAGAGGATTTACAGAAGTACAGTGAAGTGACGTACGAGGCTGGCAATGGCAACGGGAATGGCACCCACGCGCCCGCACCCTCTCCCAACGTGGAGCAACCCGATTTCTTCCGCGGCGTGCTCAATGCGGACATTTGCCCCGACTGCGGACATGCCAGCCTGGTGAACGAAGAGGGGTGCCGCAAGTGCTACTCATGCGGCTATAGCGAGTGCTGAGTGAAGCCTGAACGACGCGAGCGGCGCACATATTCCGTGCGCCGCTCTTTTTTGGTTGCGTTTCCCGAGGTTCAAGCGTTTTCTTTCTTCAACCCGTGTAAATCGGGATCGGTCAGGTCGATTGGTTCGGGCGTCAAGAGCCGCCGGACGAAGCCGGCCACCTGACCATGGTGGGCCTTGCACATGATGACAGTGCGTGGCGAGCGGCGCATCACCTGTTCAGGGATGTTGCCAAAGAGGCGTTGCTCGAACAAGCCATGTTCGGAGGCACCCATGATGATCACATCGGCCTCGTGGCTGGCTTCGACAATACCATCTACCACGCTTTCAGCCTCGAATTCGGTGGCTGCAACACGTACGCCCAACTCCGCGGCAAGGCGTTCGACCATCTGGTGGAACTGCTGGGTCTCACGTGCGTCTGTCGAGGGGAGCCGCAGGTGGAGCGGTTGTACCACCACCTCATGCCCGCCATGTGCGGGGTCGGCGTAGAAGGTTTGCAAGTCGCGGGCGATGGAAAGCGCCAGCCGCGCATTCACCCCGGCACCGCGCAGGGGCACCACAATGCGTTTGGGCGGCTGCCACGCCCCACGAAAACGGACTACCGCCAGGTCGCACGGGGGGTCTTTGCTAATCAGATCGATTACCGAACCAAACGCCACATCGCGCGAGCGCGTGTAGCCCGGCCAGCCGAGCAACATCAGGTTGGCTTTGCGTTCGCGTGCAGTTTGCAGAATCGTGTCGCCGATGCGGCGTCCCAGGCGAATCATGGTGCGCACGGGCACGTCGTACTGCTTGCCCTTCGCAATAGCCAGATCGAGCACGTGGCGGCGTTCTTTCAACAAGACACGCCCTTCGCTGATGGTCAGCGCACGTGGTACGCGCACCACATGCAGGGCAAAGAGTTCGCCATCATGCACTTTTGCCAGAATGGCGCCTAGTTCGCCCAACCGATCGGCTTGCCCGAGGTCGCTCACTGGCACCATGACGCTGTATTCTTTCACCGCCACGACTTCTTCCAGCAGGATGGGGTGTTCTTCGGCGGCACGGCGCTCACGCTGGCGCACGCCATATCCAAAGTAGATCAACACACCGGCAAAAATCCAGCCAAGGGTAGTGTACCAGGCAATCGGGCTGAGTTCGAAGAGCGTCAGCGAGAGCAACAGGCAGAGAACGATACCCAGCCAGGGGAGATAGGGGAAGAATGGCACCATGAACTGGCGGTCCAGGTCGGGGCGGCGTTCGCGCAGCGTGATGAGTGAATAGCAGACCATCATGAAGAGCAGCAGGAACATGATGTCGGCACTGGCGGCGACGTCTTCGATGGGCAAGGCAATCGCCATGCCGATGATGAGCGCCCCACTGATGAAGACTGCCCAGTGGGGCGTGTGCGTGATGGGGTGAATGCGCCCGAAAATTTCGGGCAAATTACCGTCACGCCCCATGGCGAAACTGACGCGGCTACTGCTGTAAATGGTGGCGTTGAGGGCACTCATGGTGCTTGCCAAGCCTGCCAGCAGAAGGACGACTTTCCCATAGGGCATGATTTGCCCTGCAGCTTCCGCCATCCCGAGTTCGCCCAATTGTCCCAGATACTTGTAAATGGGGGTGCCTGGCGGCGGTTCGATGGCACCGAGTACCACGAATGCTACCAGCAGGTAGATGGCCACGGCGATCACGATGCTGAGGAAAATGGCACGCGGAATATTGTGCGCCGGATCTTTCACTTCTTCACCGCTTTGGGCGATGATTTCGTACCCCTCGAAGGCAATGAAGGTGAGCCCCATAGCAACGAAAACGCCCAACCAACCTTCGGGCAGAAACGGGGTGTAATGCTCGAACGAGGCGGGGTTGCCGAAGATTTTCACCAACCCAAAGCCCACGAGAAGCAACAGGATGAAAATCTTGATGCTGGTGACGATGTTGCCGACGAGCCCGGTTTCGGATGCACCACGAAAATTGATGAAGGTGAAGAGTGCCGCCACGGCTACACCAGTCCCCACCGCAAAGAGATGTTGTTCCACGGGCGGCGTGCCAAACCAGATTTTGTACAGCTCCGCGGCAAACGAGCCAAACCCCAGCGCATAGAGCGAGCAGGCAACGGCATGTGCGAACCAGGACATCCAGCCAGAAAGGAAGCCGAACATGTCGCTCATGCCCTGCTTCACCCAAAGATAGCCTCCCCCTGCCTCTGGGAAGCAACTCCCCAATTCGGCATATGCCGAGCCGATGATCATGGCGATGATGCCATTGAGGAAAAATGCCAGTAGCAAGCCTGGGCCAGCATGCCCGGCGGCAATGCCCGTGAGCACGAAAATGCCGGCGCCGATCATTGCACCAACGCCAATCATGGTGATGTCGAGCAAACCGAGGTCACGACTGAGGGTCACTTTGACATGATGGTTGTTCGGTTGAGACATAGAGGCCTCCATGGAGATGGTTCAATGCTTTTGTGCGCACGCAACAGTGTAAAGCATACCCATGTTTTTCGAGAAAGGCGAGTGTTGTAGAAAACACCCCCTGATGGATTTTCATCAGGGGGTGTACGCACTCCAGGCCGATGTGGTTAGTGTGGCAGTGCCTGGCGAATCGCGGCGGCCAATTCGCTGGCGCGTTCAGGCGCATCGCCAATGTGTGTGGTGGCGTCGAGCAGCGCGCGGATGGTCTCGGGGGGGAGAAGCGCCGTCAAACGGGGGTCGCTGGCAAGCAAATCTGGCAGCGGGTTGGGTTCACCGCGCTGAACAGCCGCCCAGGCGACCATACTCTGCTCGCGGATGACCTCATGCAGCGCCTGACGGTCGCCGCCGGCGCGGACGGCTTCCATGAGCACGCGCTCGCTGGCGGCAAAGGTGCCATAGATGGCGAGCGTGCGTTGCACTGCGTGGTCGTCTATCGTCAGCCGCGAGAGGATGCGGTGGGTGCGCAGCAGGGCTTCTTCGGTGGCAAGGAAGGCTTCGGGCAAGACGGCACGGCGGTTGCCTGAGTCGTCGAGGGTGCGTTCGAGCAGCGAATGCGCGGCGTTGTCCCAGGCGACTCGTGGCAAGGCGGCGACAAAGCGCGTCAGGCTGTCGATGTTTTCGGCATTGATCGGGTTGCGCTTGAAGGGCATCGCGGACGACCCAACCTGCTTTTTGCCAAACGGTTCGCGCCATTCGCCAAAGGGGGGGGATTGCAACAAGCGCACATCGAACGCCAGGCGGTAGAGTGTCATGGCGAGGCCTGCCAGCGCGTTCAGCACCACCCAATCCTGGCGGCGTGGGGAGGTTTGGTGAGCGATCAGGAAGGGTTCGAGGTCGAGGGCTTGCATCACGTAGCGCTCCATTTCGCGTGGCGTCATCCCCGTGCCGGCTAGGAGTTCGGCGTAGGAAGCGGCGGTACCGACCGCACCTTTGAAGCCTTTGCCGCGGATGGATGCGCGCACCTGTTGCAACGTCTCGTAATCGGCGAGCAGATCTTGGGCGTAGTTTGCCAGTCGATAGCCCACGGTGGTCGGCTCGGCGGGCTGCAAGTGGGTGAAGCCCATGCAGACATGGTCGGCTTCGCGTTCGATGAGGTCAGCGAGCGTGGCCAGCAGCGTGCGCAGACGCTCGATGATAAGGTCGAGCGCGCGGCGGATACGCAGGGCGTCGGCATTGTCTTCGATGTCCATGCTGGTTGCCCCCAGATGGATGATGCCACCACCGATGGGGCATTGCTCGGCGAACGTGCGCACTTCCGCCATCAGGTCATGGTGAATGTCGGCTTCGATTTCGTGCGCCCGTTCGATGTCGATCTCGTCCATGTGGGCACGCAGATCGGCGACTTGCTCGGCGCTCACGAGCCCCGCTCGCTCTTGGGCTTCGGCCAGCGCTACCCAGATACGCCGCCAGAGACGGCGTTTTTCCACTTCGGACCAGATGGCCCGCATTTCAGGTGAGCCGTAACGCCAGGTGAACGGGCTGATGAAAGTTCGATGTGAAAATGTCTCCATCTTTTCCTCTTTCCGACTGTTGGTTGGCGTGGCTATTATCGCCACCTTTGGCGGGGTGGCAACCGATTACGCCTTTTCGGCCAGTTGCCAAACGGGGAGTGTGCACTGAGTCTTTCATTGGCGAGGATATGCAGCAAGCCCATCGAGTTCGGGGGACCTTCCAATTTGGAAAATCAGTCGGCAATTTACGCAAAATTGCGGTACCGCGCCGCGAATAAATCTTGTATACTTGAAGTATCAAGCACCTGTCATCGTTGTGATTTCGCCCTTCTGTGCGCGCCTAGCGACGACCTGGAGAGAGCCGACCATGGTGAGGCGTGTAGCGATCATCGATGATAGCCAGACGTTCTACGAAGGCATCAGCATGCATTTGGCGCAACAGCCGGGCATCGTCGTGTTGCCAATGGCCCGCTCGTATACCGAAGCAATGGATCTCTTCCAGCGATATGATGTCGATGTGGCCTTCATCGATTTACGCCTGCCTGATTATCCCCCTGATGAGCTCGATACCGTTCGTCATACGCGTGCAAGCAATGGCTTCTTTTTGATCGAGTATGTGACTCGGCACTATCCGGAAACGTTCGTGATCGCCATGTCGACGTATGACGAACCGGTCTACGTCGTGCAGGCCTTGTCGCGTGGGGCGAAGGGGTTCGTTCATCGTGATAGTGCGCCGGCGGCTTTCTGCCAAGTCTTGCAGGAGGCTTTGAAGGGGCGTTCTACGCTGGCACCACATTATCGGGAGCTTTTGGAGCGACGCAATCAAGTGCGTTTGACCGAACGGGAGATGGAGGTGCTGCAGCTCTTGTGTCAAGGGCTCACGAACAAGGCGATTGCGCAAGAACTTCGTCTTGCCGAAGGAACGGTGCGCACGTATGTCGAGTCGCTTCGACAGAAGTTCCATGCGCGTACTCGGGGTGAGGTGTGTGCGCGTGCACGTCGTCTTGGTGTGTTGTTCGAGGAGGTGTGAGGCTTGTGCTGTCGAGTGGCAGATTGTTCGTTCTGAGCATCTGTTGGTAAACCAGCCACACGGTGTGTGAGGTGGTGGTCAAGGCAACAATCGAGAAAGGAGAAAGGAGGTTGGTATGGCAACGCTTCATATGGAAACCGATGTTGCTCGCCAAACGCAGACGACGATGGTGAATATGCGCCAGCAGATTGCAAACGAGGTGCAATCGATGACCAATGCCGTGGCTACCTTACAGAATGGTGCCTGGCAGGGGAATTCGGCACAGGAGTTCTATAACGTCTATCAAGAATGGCGCACGCAAGCCAATTCTTTGCTCCAGCGCCTCGAAGAATTGAGTCAGCGTTTGGCCCGTGAAATCGAAGAGTGGGAGCGGGTGTCGAGCAAACTGAACTAAGGATGTCGATGCCCGCTATGTGTGTAGTGTGGCTGGTTGTCCGGTATGGCCCCATCTCTCGCAGGTTCCCCCTCGCCTGCGAGGGATGGGGAACCACGTGTCGTCGGTGAATGATGGAGAGGGTACATGCGAACGTTGCATCTGAACGTCGATGATGCGCAACAAACGCTGGCAACTTTGCAACGCCAGCGTGCGCTTCTTGAAGAAACTTTGTCGCGTCTCGATGTGCGAATACGCAATGCGATTGGCACCGACTGGGAAGGGCCTGCTGCCCAAGAATTCCTTGCTGAATATGAGGCACTTGCTGCTCGATTACGGCGTGTCAGTGTGCAATTGGGGGATCTGGAGGAGATATTGCGACGTGAAGTGCGGCAATGGATGGATGTCGATGCGCGCCTGGCCTAGATGGTAGGCGACAGGAGGTAAAAGGGAACGTATGGGGCAGACGATACATCTCAATCCCGATGCCATGCGTGCGATCGCCCGAGAAATGCAAACCTTTTCGAGCCAAGTGCAGACGATTGCTGCGGAGACGGGTGGTCGTGTGCAGCGCATGGAGTGGATCGGTGGTGCCCGAGAGATGTTCGTAGACCAGGTTGCTGTCTGGCAACGGCAGGTGGAACGCTTGGCGCGTGATGTCGAAGCGCTTTCTGCACGTCTTTCTCGTGAGATCGATGAATGGGTGCAAGCGGATGCGCTATTCGGCGCTGGATCGGGGGCAAAGAGTGGATCCATTGCGTCGAATGCTTCGACGCAATGGCCAAAGGGTGCGCCGCGTGATATGCAGGATTTGGCACGGATGACGCAAGAATCACCTGGTATTACGATCAAGCGTATTGGGCCGAATGATTATTTGGTGTTGGTCGCTGGGACTGAGCTCTTCTCTAAATCAAGAGGATGGTTCGTCGAAGGAGGTGGTGCGGGGTTGAGAGAAGGGAAGACGAGTACTATGGCAACGAAGCTCTTGGAGGCAATCAGGCGCTATGTTCCCAAAGGTGCCAACGTCCATCTTTCTGGATATAGCCAGGGGGGAATGACTGTTCAATGGGTAGCGACTCGATTACAGTCCGAATACAAGATCAAAAGCGTAACGGGGTTTGGTTCGGGCGCATACAGAGAGAGAGTACCTGGTGCTCAATATAACATCTTTGTCGAACAGGATGATCTGGTTGCTCAGACCGCTGCTAGTCAAGGCCCTTTTGACAATAAACAACTTATTCGTTTTATCGACGATGAACGTAAAGAATCGAAACTGCCGCGTACGATCATTGTCGAGTCCTATAAAGGGCTATATACGGTAAAGAGAGGTATAGATGAAGTACACGATAAAATCGAGGGTGCGGGAAAGGAGATAGAGGATTTTCTTAACTCTATAGATGACGCAGCTGGAGACCTGTTCGAGGGTGCGGGAAAGAAGATAGAGGGTGCGGGAAAGGAGATAGAGGATTTTCTTAACTCTATAGGTGGCGCAGCCGGAGACCTGTTCGAGGGTGCGGGAAAGAAGATAGAGGGTGCGGGAAAGGAGATAGAGGATTTTCTTAACTCCTCTATAGGTGACGCAGCTGGAGACCTGTTCGAGGGTGCGGGAAAGAAGATAGAGGGTGCGGGAAAGGAGATAGAGGATTTTCTTAACTCTATAGGTGGCGCAGCCGGAGACCTGTTCGAGGGTGCGGGAAAGAAGATAG